>NZ_CDWWEW010000099.1:5593-15195 GCF_977966315.1 Frankia sp. CeRuru1 | reverse complement strand
GCCGTGCTCAGGGGTTCGGCGGTGAACCAGGACGGTGCGTCGAACGGGTTGACGGCGCCGAACGGGCCGTCGCAGCAGCGGGTGATCCGCCGTGCGTTGGCGAACGCGGGGCTGTCGGCGGGTGATGTCGATGCTGTCGAGGGTCATGGGACGGGTACGAGGCTCGGTGACCCGATTGAGGCGCAGGCCCTCCTCGCGACCTATGGCAGGGGCCGGCCCGCCGGGCGGCCGCTGTGGTTGGGGTCGTTGAAGTCGAACATCGGCCACGCTCAGGCCGCCTCGGGTGTGGCCGGTGTGATCAAGATGGTGCAGGCGCTGCGGCATGGCGTGCTGCCGGCCACGCTGCACGTCGACGCGCCGTCCACCCAGGTCGACTGGGACGCCGGCACGGTCGAGCTGCTCACCGACGCCCAGGACTGGCCGCGCACCGGCCGGCCGCGGCGCGCCGGTGTGTCCTCGTTCGGGCTCAGCGGCACCAACGCGCACGTCATCCTGGAGCAGGCGCCCGACGGGACCGCGCTGCCCCCGGCCGAGGGACCCGCACCCACCGCGGAGTCCGCCGTCGCCGGGGCCGGACCTGGCGCCGCAGCAGCCGCCGGCCATGGTTCCGGGGCCGCGACCGAGCAGGCCCCCGCCCCGATCGTGATCTCGGCCCGCAGCCCGCGGGCCCTCGCCGGCCAGGCCGCCCGGCTGGCCGGTTTTCTGCCGGCGGCCCCCGCCCCGCTGCCGGACGTCGCGGCCGCCCTCGTCACGCACCGCGGCTACCTGCCCGAGCGGGCCGTCGTGGTGGCCGGGTCACGGGCGCAGGCGGTGACCGAATTGGAGCAGCTGGCCGCCGGCAGGCCCGCCCGCGGTGCCGTCACCGGCCGGGCGGGCGATTCGGGCCGGCTCGTGTTCCTGTTCCCCGGCCAGGGGGGACAGCGCGCGGGGATGGGCCGCGAGCTCGCCACTCGGTACCCCGCGTTCGCGGCAGCCTTCGACGAAGTGTGCGACCTGCTGGACGAGCACCTGGCGGGTTGGATCGGCCATCCGGTGCGCGATGTCGTGTTCGGCTCGCCGCACGGCCTGCTGGACGAGACGGTCTACACCCAGGCCGGTGTCTTCGCCGTAGAGGTCGCGTTGGCCCGGCTGTTCGAGTCCTGGGGCGTGCGGCCCGATCTCGTCGTCGGCCACTCGGTCGGCGAGCTCGCCGCCGTCCACGTCGCCGGTCTGCTGTCACTGCCGGACGCCGCCCGGGTGGTGGCCGCCCGCGGCCGGCTGATGCAGGCGCTGCCGCCCGGCGGCGCGATGGTCTCGGTCAACCTGCCGGAGGATGCCGTGCGGGAGTTCCTCGGCGACGGTGTGGACCTGGCCGTGGTCAACGGCCCGGACTCGGTGGTGCTGTCCGGTGCCGAGGACGGTGTTCTGTCGGCGGCCGAGGCCCTGAGCGCCCGCGGCGCCCGGACCCGGCGGCTGAACATCTCCCGGGCGGCGCACTCGGCCCTCATGGACCCGATGCTCGACGGTTTCGCCGCCGTCCTGGACGGTGTGACCTGGCGGGAGCCCGTGACCCCGGTCATCTCGACCCTGACCGGCACCCTGGTGACCACCGAGCTGTCCACCACCCGCTACTGGACCGACCACGTCCGCCGCCCGGTGCGGTTCGCCGCGGCGCTGCGGGCCGCGGTCGAGGCTGGCGGCGGGCTTTTCCTGGAGACAGGACCCGGGACGGCACTCACCGGCCTGGCCGGCGCGGTCGGCGCGGCGGTACCGGCGATGCGCGACGACCGGCCGGAGAGCCAGGCGGTGCTCGCCGCCGCCGGTGAGCTGTTCGTCCGGGGCGTCGACGTCGACTGGCGGGCCGCCCTCCCGGCGGGCAGCACCGGCGGCGCCGTGGACCTGCCGACGTACGCGTTCGACCACGAGCACTACTGGCTGCCGACCGCCCGCGAGGCCCGCGACGCGCCCGCGCTCGGCCTGGCCGGTTCCGACCACCCGATCCTCGCGGCCGTGGTCGAGGTGCCGGAGACCGACGGTGTGCTGGCAACCGGCCGGCTGTCCCTGCGGACACACCCCTGGCTCGCCGGCCACGCCGTCGACGGCGTCGTCCTGCTGCCTGGCACGGGGCTGGTGGAGCTGGCCGTCCGGGCCGGTGACGAGGTCGGCTGCGGCCACCTGCAGGAACTCGTGATCGAAGCCCCGCTGGTGGTGCCGGGCCGCGCGGGCGTCCGTGTCCAGGTGAGCGTCGGCGGCCCGGACGAGTGGGGTGTGCGCCGGGTGAGCGTGCACTCCGCTCCCTCCGAGCGCGACGGCCGCGGCGACGGGGCCTGGACCCGGCACGCCACCGGACTGCTTGCTCCCGGCGTGGCCCCGACCGGGCTGCCCCGGCCGGAGTTCGACGCCACCGCCTGGCCGCCGGCCGGCGCGGAGGAGGTCAAGATCGATCCGGTTGACTTCTACGCCGCGTTGCGCCGGCACCACTACGAGTACGGCCCGCCCTTCCGCGGCCTGCGTGCCGCCTGGCACCGCGGTGAGGAGCTGTTCGCCGAGATCGCCCTGCCGGAGGAGGCCCACGCCGACGCCGCCCGCTTCGTCCTCCATCCCGCGCTGCTGGACGCCGCCCTGCACACCAGGGCGTTCCTGGCCCCGGACGACGACCGGGTGATGCTGCCGTTCGCCTGGAACGGCGTCACGTTGCACGCCGCCGGGGCGACGTCCCTGCGGGTCCGGGCGGCACTCCGCGGGGGCGAGGCGCTGACCCTGGAGACCTGGGACGACGCCGGTCGTCCGGTGCTGAGCACCGAGGCGCTGGTCTTCCGACAGCTCACACCGAGCCGGCTGCGGATGGCCGGCGAAGGTCTGTACGAGGTGGCCTGGACACCGCTGCCCGCCGGCGCGGGCCCGGAACCGGCTCCGGACTGGCCTACCGTCACCAGCCCGGTCGAGGTCGCCGACCTGGCCGACGACGTGCTCTCAGGATCGCCCGTGCCCGCTGCCGTCGTGCTGCCCGCCGGTGGCGGCGAGGACGCGTTCACCGAGACCACCCGGGTGCTCGAGGTGCTCCAGACCTGGCTCGCCGGAGGCGGCCTGGACACCGTGCCACTCGTCGTGGCCACCCGGGGCGCGGTCGCTTCGGACGCCCGTGACCCGGTCGGTGCGGCCGTCTGGGGGCTGGTCCGCGCGGCCCAGGCCGAGAACCCCGACCGCTTCGTGCTTGCCGACCTCGACCCGGACGGCGGCCCGCTGCCCGACGTCCTGGCTACCGGCGAGCCCCAGGTCGCGGTGCGCGGGCCGGAGCTGCTGGTGCCCCGGCTGACCCGGCTCGCCCCGCCGGCGCCCTCGAGTCAGGACGGCCCGGAACGGACCGACCCGGGGACCCGTTTCGACCCGGATGGCACCGTGCTGATCACAGGTGGCATGGGCTCGCTCGGCCGCCTGCTGGCCGGGCACCTGGTCCGCGTGCACGGCGTCCGGCACCTTGTCCTCGCCGGGCGCCGGGGGCCGGCCTCGGACGGGGCGGACGAGCTCACCCGCCGGCTGCGCGCCTGGGGCGCCGAGACGGTGGAGGTCGTCGCCCTCGACGCCGCCGATCCCGCCGCCGTCACCGAACTGGTCGACCGGCTGTGTGCCCACCGCCGGCTGTCCGGCGTGGTCCACGCGGCCGGGGTCTTCGACGCCGGTGTCGTGACCCAGACCGACCCGGGCCGGCTGGCGGAGGTCTTCGCGGCGAAGGTCGTCTCGGCGCAGAACCTCGACCGGGCCACCCGCGACATCGACCTCGACGTGTTCGCGGTCTTCTCCTCCGTCTCCGGCACCTTCCTGGGCGCCGGCACCGGAGGGTACGGCGCGGCGAACGCCTTCCTGGACGGCCTGGTCGCCGCCCGCCGGGCCCAGGGCCGGCCCGGGATCTCGCTCGCGTGGGGTGCCTGGGAGCAGTCCACCGGCATGGCGGCCGACCTCGACGACCTGCGCCGCACCCGGTTGAGGAGGCGTGGCGGGCTGCTCGCCATGCCCGCCGGCGAGGGACTGGCCCTGTTCGACGCCGCCCTCGCCGCCGGCCGGCCGCTGGTGGTGCCGGCCAGGCTCGACCTGGCCGCGCTCGCCGGCGCGGGCACCGTCCCGCCGATCCTTCGCCACCTCGTGCGGGCCACCCGCGGCCGGGCATGGGCCGCGGCCGCCGGGCGGCCCCGGGCGCGGCTGGCCGACCTCCCCCCGGCCGAGCGCGAGGCGGGCCTGCTGGAGATCGTCCGCGATCAGGTCAGCCTCACCCTCGGCTTCGGCGCCACCCAGCTCCTGGACGGCGACCAGGGGCTGTTCGAGATCGGTTTCGACTCCCTGACAGCGCTCGAACTGCGCAACCGCCTCGTCGAGGTCACCGGCCTGCGCCTGCCGCCCGGGCTCGTCTTCGACCACCCCACGCCCGGAAGGCTCGCCGCCCACCTGCTCACCCACCTCGAAGGACCGTGACGACGTGTTCGACCCCGAGGCCTACCTGCGACGGATCGGCGCCCCCGCGCCGACCAGCCCCGACCTCCCGACCCTGCGCGCGTTACAGCACCGCCACCTCTCGACAATCCCGTACAACATCGCGCCGGAGGACTTCGCCGACGGTGTCCACCTCGTCGACCTCGACGAGGACGAGATCTTCACCCGCAGCATCCTGGACGGCCGGGGCGGCACATGTTTCCAGCTGAACCGGCTCTTCCACCGTCTCCTGCGCGAGCTGGGCTACGACGTCTCGCTCGTGGCCGGCAGCACCGCCGAGGGCCGGCAGCACTTCGCCACCGACGTCGAGCACATGTTCTGTCTGGTGACGCTGGATGGCGAGCAGTGGCTCACCGACGTCGGCTACCCGGGTCCGTCCTACATCGAGCCGCTGCGGGTGGCGGTGAGCGTGCAGGAGCAGCACGGCAGCCAGTTCCGGGTGCGTGAGCTCGACGGCGCGCTGGCCGTGCAGCGGCGCGGGCGGGTCACCCGGTGGGGCGTCGTCTACACGTTCACGCTCCAGCCCCGCCGCTTCCAGGACTGGAAGGAGTTCGAGGACAGGGCCCGCGAGCAGCAGCCCACCGAGCCGGCGGCGGACTTCCAAGGCGTGCTGCGCGGGCGGGCCTTCGCCGACGGCCAGGCCGTGCTCAAGGGCCGCCGCTACCTCGTGGTCCGCGACGGGCGCGAACACGTCCACACGATCACGGACGACGACGAGCACCGGCGGTTGTCCGCCGCGATCCTGGCCCGCGAGTTCGACCGGCCGCCCGTCCCACGGTGACGGACGACAACCCCGAGACGAGATGGGACACCCGACAGGGAACGAAGGGACTGGTATGACGAACACATCCGTCGACGTCGTGGTGATCGGCGCCGGCCCGGCCGGATCGGTCGCGTCGGTGATGCTGGCCAGGCAGGGCCGCTCGGTGGCGCTGCTGGAACGCGAGGCCGAACCGCGCTTCCACATCGGCGAGTCGCTTCTGCCGTACATGATGGGCCTGTTCGAGCGGATCGGCCTGCGCGAGGCGGTCGCCTCCCAGGCCTACGTGCCGAAGTTCGGCGGCGAGTTCATCGACCCCACCGAGTCGAAGTTCTTCTCGGGCGTGTTCCGGGCCGACTTCACCAAGCAGGGCGAGGGCCGGTTCGATCGTGCCTTCCAGGTGGAGCGGCGCCGGTTCGACCGGATGCTCGCCGAACAGGCCGCCGCGAACGGCGCCGACGTCCGCTTCGGCGCCACCGTCACCGATCTGCTGATGGACGGCGACCGGGTGGCGGGCGTGCGCTACGAGGAGGACGGCGAGAGCCACGAGGTGCGGGCGGCCTACGTGATCGACGCCAGCGGCCGGGCCGGCAAGATCGCGCACAGGTTCGGGCTGCGCAAGACCCTCGAGAAACTGCGCATGGTCGCGGTGTTCCGGCACTACGCGGGCCTCGACGAGAAGCACAACCTCGGCGTGGCGGGCGACATCCAGGTCGGCGTCCACGCCGACGGCTGGGTGTGGGCCATCCCGCTGTCCGACGACGTGATCAGCGTGGGGGCCGTGATGCCCCGCGACGTGCTGCGGGCCAGTACGCCGGAGCAGGTGTTCGACGAGCATGTGGCCCGGGTGCCGCGGATCGTGGCCCGGCTGACCGGCACGAGCCCGACGATGGACCTCAAGGTGGAGACCGACTACTGCTACCACAGCGACACCGTCGTCGGCGAGGGCTGGCTGATGGTCGGCGACGCGGGGTGTTTCGGCGACCCGATGTTCTCCGGCGGCGTGCTGGTGGCCGCGGCGACCGCGGTGCGGGCGGCCGAGGCGGTCGGGGCCGCACTCGACGACCCCGCCGATGCCGACCGGCAGATCCAGGACTACAGCGACTTCTTCAAGACCGGCTACGACACCTACATCCGGCTGATTCACGCGTTCTACGACGGCGAGCTGGTGGCGACGGCGGCTGACGCCGGCCGGACGACGTCCCGGGAGATGTTGGAGAGGTACCTGATCCGGCTGATCGGCGGCGACTTCTGGAGCGAGCACAACGCCGTCGCCCAGGAGATGCGCAAGCGCCCCGAGTGGGACACGTTCACGCCGTTCGAGCGGCAGTTCGGCTGCCCCGCCTACCCGCACCTCGACGAGGCCGACCGCAAGGAGCGGGTCGAGGCCCGGATCCGCCGGGCCGCGACCGGCGTCTGAGCGGGCGGCGCCGGTGGGACGGGCAGTCCACCACGGAGATCATCTGCTCGACGGCCGGCGCGTTGACCCATCCGATCCCGCCCCTCTCTCCTGAGCAGATTCGGAGAAACATGAGTTCCCGACCAGCACCGGAGTTTCCGCAGTGGCCGCAGTTCGACGACACCGAGCGCGACGGTCTGATCCGCGCCCTGGAACAGGGCCAGTGGTGGCGGATGGGAGGCGCCGAAGTCTCCTTGTTCGAGGAGGAGTTCGGCGCCTACCACGGCGCGCCTTACACCCTGGCCGTGACCAACGGGACGCAGGCACTGGAGCTGGCGCTGCAGTGCCTCGGCGTCGGCCCGGGCACCGAGGTCGTGGTTCCGGGCTTCACGTTCATCTCGTCCTCACAGGCCGCCCAGCGCATCGGCGCCGTCCCGGTGCCGGTCGACATCGACCCGAGCACGTACAACATCGACCCCGACGCGGTCGCGGCGGCGATCACCGACCGTACGAAGGCCATCATGCCGGTGCACATGGCCGGCCTGTTCGCCGACATGGACGCCCTGGCGAAGATCTCGGACGAGACCGGAGTGCCGTTGCTGCAGGACGCCGCGCACGCGCAGGGCGCGTGGTGGCAGGGCAGGCGCGTCGGTGAGCTCGGCACCATCGCGGCGCTCAGCTTCCAGAACGGCAAACTGATGACCGCGGGGGAGGGCGGCGCGGTGCTGTTCCCCGACGAGGAGACCTACGAGACGGCATTCCTCCGGCACAGCTGCGGGCGCCCGCGCACCGACCGGCACTACCACCACAGGATCTCGGGCACGAACATGCGGATGAACGAGTTCTCCGCCGCCGTGCTGCGTGCCCAGCTGAGCCGCCTCGACGAGCAGCGAGCTGTTCGCGATGAGCGGTGGCAGCTGCTGTCCGGCCTGCTCGGGGCGATTCCCGGAGTGGTGCCCCAGGGCGGCGACCCGAGGGCTGACCAGAACCCGCACTACATGGCCATGTTCCGGATTCCGGGCCTGGCTGAGCAGGACCGCAACCGGCTGGTCGACACGCTGGTGGCGGCCGGGCTGCCGGCGTTCGCGGCGTTTCGGGCGATCTACCGGACAGAGGCGTTCTGGGAGGTCGGCGCGCCGTCCGAGTCGGTGGAGGAGGTCGCGGCGCGTTGCCCCACGGTGGAGGCGATCAGCGCCGACGGCATCTGGCTGCACCACCGTGTGCTGCTGGCCGCCGAGCAGGCGATCCGCGACACCGCCGCGATCATCGCCGACTCGGTGGCAGCAGCGTGAGCGGGCGTCCGGACGGACGGGCGCGATGACTGTCCGGGTCGCGGTCGTCGGACTCGGCTGGGCCGGCCGCGAGCTGTGGCTGCCCCGCCTGCTCGGGCACCCGGCCTACGAGGTCGTCGCCGTCGTCGACCCCGACCCGGCCGGCCGGGCGGCGGCCCTCGAGCGGGCCGCGCCGGCCGCGCCGGCCGCCATGGCCGGCGTTCACGAGCTGCCCGCCCACGACGTCGACCTGGCCGTCGTGGCCGTGCCCAACCACCTGCACGCCGAGATCGCGGCCGACCTGCTGCACCGGGGCGTCGGCGTTTTCCTCGAGAAGCCCGTCTGTCTCAGCTCGGCCGAGGTCGAGACCCTCGCCGCGGCCGAGCGGGCCGGTGGCGCCACCCTGCTGGCCGGCAGCGCCGCCCGCCACCGAGCCGACGTCCGCGCGCTCGCCCGCCTCGTACCCCGCCTCGGCCGCATCCGCCACGCCGACCTCGCCTGGGTCCGCGCCCGCGGCATCCCCCGCGCGGGCGGCTGGTTCACCCGACGCGACCAAGCCGGCGGAGGAGCCCTCGTCGACCTCGGCTGGCACCTCCTCGACACCCTCACCACCCTCCTCGGCCCGGCTCACTTCGACCACGTCCTCGGCGCGACCTCAGCCGACTTCGTGAACGACGAGGCCTGGCGGGCGGCCTGGCGACAGGACGCCGACGAGAGCCAGGCCGGCGACGTCGAGGACACCGCCCGGGGGTTCATGATCCGTGGCGACGGCGTCTCGGTGGCGCTGCGCGCCAGCTGGGCCTCCCACCAGGCTCGGGACACCTCCCGGCTGTCCCTTGAGGGCAGCGCAGGCAATGCCACCTTGACCTGCACGTTCGGGTTCAGCCCGAACCGCCGGCCCCGGAGCGTGCTCACGCTCACCCGCCAGGGCACCGCGACCCGGGTGCCGGTGCCGGCCGAGCCGGTCGGCACCGAGTACGACCGCCAGCTTGACGAGCTCGCCGCCCACCCGGCCGGTCGTGGCCAGGCCGTCGCCGAGGCCCGGACCACCGTACGGACCATCGAGAACTTCTACAGCTCCGCGCTGCGGCCACCGCGCGATCCGGCGTTGCCCGACCCGCAGGCAGGTAACAGTTCCACGAGAACCAGCCGAGTGAAGGAGTCGCTTCCGTGACCGCGCCGCTGACACCGCTCTCCAAGAGCCGCACCGACACCGCCGCCGGGACTGGTCTGCCGGGTGTGATCGCTCCTGAGGCCGTCGTCTTCGACCTGGACGGCGTCCTCGTCGACAGCTTCGCCGTCATGCAGGAAGCCTTCGCGATCGCATACGCCGAGGTCGTCGGCGACGGGCCCGTGCCGTTTGACGAGTACCACAGACACCAGGGCCGGTTCTTCCCCGACATCATGCGGATCATGGGACTGCCGTCGGAGATGGAGGGGCCCTTCGTGCGGGAGAGCTATCGGCTCGCCCACCAGGTCAAGATCTTCGACGGTGTGGTGGAGCTGCTGCTGACCCTGCGGGTCCGGGGGCTGCGTCTTGCGGTCGCCACCGGCAAGAGCGGCCCGCGGGCCCGCTCGCTGCTCGACCAGCTCGGGCTTCTGCCGTTCTTCGACCATGTCGTGGGTTCCGACGAGGTGGCGAATCCGAAGCCCGCCCCGGACATCGTGCTTCACACTCTCGATCGGCTCGGCGTGTCCCCGGCCGCGG
>NZ_CDWWEW010000099.1:0-4841 GCF_977966315.1 Frankia sp. CeRuru1 | reverse complement strand
TGCTTCACACTCTCGATCGGCTCGGCGTGTCCCCGGCCGCGGCCGTCATGGTCGGCGACGCGCTCACCGACCTCGCCAGCGCCCGCGCGGCCGACGTCGCCGCGGTCGCCGCGCTCTGGGCCGCGCCGGAGGAGGACGAGCTGGTCGCCTCCGGTCCGGACGCCGTCCTGCGGCGGCCGGCCGAGCTGCTGGCACTGTGCCCGCCGGTCCCGGCTGGTTAGACGTCCCGCGGCGGGGCGGGCCGGGCCGGCACGGCCGCGGGCAGCTGGGCACGGAGGTCGTCGACGAGGTCGGCCGTCGCCTCGGGCCCGTCGGCCACGCCGAACACCTGGTAGTCGGGCCGGACCAGCACCGATGTCGCGCCGTGCCGGGCCAGGAGACCGCTGTAGACGCCGTCACGATCGACGACGTCCGCGCTTCCGCAGGCGCGGACGTCGTCGGCGACCACCCGCCGGACGTGAGCCGGAAGATTCCGCAGGAAGCGCAGCCGTTCCCCGCCCAGCTCCGCGGGGTCGCCTGCGGTCAGCAGCACGAAACCTCGCCCCACGACGTCGTCGAAGCGGCCTTCCCGGCCGCCGGTGGCGACCCGACCCTGCGGCACCACGACGCCCGCGCCGGCGGCCGGGTCACCGGACGCGGGGTCACGGCGCAGGAGCCCGGTGGTCAGTGGCTTCGGTGGTTCGGGCCGACCCGTGCCGCGGGCCGCGGCCCCCGCGAGCACGGTGGCGTCGCGTTCCGCGGCCGCGGTCGGGTCGGTCACGCAGATCACCCGCCCAAGCTGCACCGAGGCCAGGATGGACTCGCGTACCTGCTCCCGGCGTTCCTCGGTGTAGGTGTCAAGCAACGCCGCCCCGGCCTGCCCTCGCAGCACGAGGTCGAGTTTCCAGGCCAGGTTGGTGGCGTCGCGAATCCCCGAGCACATGCCCTGGCCGGCGAACGGTGGCATGAGATGGGCGGCGTCACCGGCGAGCAGCACGTGCCCGGCCCGCCAGCGCTCGGCCCACCGGGCCTGGAACACGTAGGTGGTGCTGCGCAGCAGCCTCGCCGTGTCCGGGGTGACGCCATGCTGGGCGAGCAGCCGCCAGGCCGTCTCGTCGCGGTTCAGCTCGGCACTGCTCTCGCCGGGCAACCGCATGAACTCCCATCGCCGGTGGCCGGGCCCGCTGCCGACCAGCGTGGTCGGCCGGGCCGGGTCGCAGACCTGCACGTTGGTGGGCGTGAACTCGCGCTCCTGGCGCAGCCTGACGTCACAGAGCAGCCATTCGTAGGAGAACCCGAGATCGGTCACCGGCACGTCGAGATGGTCGCGCACGAAACTGCTGGCTCCGTCGCAGCCGACCAGCCAGCGGGCGGAGAACGTCGTCTCACCCTCGTCGCCCGCAGTGGTGACGGTGACGCCGTGCTCGCCGTCCCTGATGTCGGTGACCTCATGCCCTCGGCGCAGGCGCAGCCCGGCCAGCTCTGCCGCCCGCCCGGCGACCAGCTCCTCCAGAGCGGGCTGGTGCATGGTGCTGGCATCGGGCCAGCCGAACGGCCCGTCGGCGGTGAAGGCGATGTCCAACAGCACGCGGCCGTCGGCCGTCCGCCACTGGTAGCCCGTCGCCGGTTCGGTCACGCCCGGCAGCCGCGGCCCGATCCCGGTGGCGGCCAGCAGCCGTGCGGTCTCGCCGTCGAAGCTCGTGGCCCGGGGCAGCAGGTAGGGCCGGGGCCGGCGTTCCAGCACCGTGACCCGATGGCCCTGCTGCGCCAGCAGCACCGACAGCACGGCACCGACCGGGCCGTTGCCGACCACGAGAACGTCGGCGTTGTCCGGATTCTCGTCAGGCATTGTCCATCCCTACGCGCGCCGGAGAATGCCTGCAGGCTAATGGCGAGCGCCCCTCCCGCCCCCGGTGGCCGGGATTCCTTATCAGACCTGGTGATGCCGAGGCCCGCCGCGATCCACCTACGGTGCTGTCTGTACGCGGGACCAATGTGCCAACGGCGGAAGGAGCCCACGGCGGATGAGTGGCACGAGTTGGACGCGGGTGTACGAGGCGGTGCCGGACGCTCCCGTGCGCCTGGTGTGTTTCCCGCACGCCGGCGGGTCGGCCAGCTTCTTCTACCCGGTGGCGAAAGCCCTGGCCCCGCAGGTCGAGACGGTCGCGATCCAGTACCCGGGCCGCCAGGACCGCCGGCACGAGCCCAACCTCACCATGCTGTCCGAGCTGGCAGAGCACAGCTTCGCGGCAGTGCGTGGGCTGGCGGGCAGGCCACTGGCGCTGTTCGGCCACAGCATGGGCGCGCTGGTGGCGTACGAGGTCGCGCTCCGGCTGGCGGCCGCCGGGCTGCCCGCCCCCGTGCGGCTCTTCGCCTCCGCGCGGCGCGCGCCGTCCCGGTACCGCGACGAGCATCTGCGAACCGAGCCGGACGACAGACTCGTGTCCGAACTGCTCAAGCTCAACGGCACCAGCCAGGCGATGCTGTCCGATCCCGAGGTCGTCGAGATGATCATATCGCCGCTGCGGGCCGACTACCACGCCGTCGAGACCTACCGCCATGAGCCGGGGCGTGCGCTGGACTGCCCGATCACCGTGCTGATGGGCGACGCCGACCCCCAGGTCTCGACCGAGGAAGCCCAGGACTGGAGCGCACACACCCGTGCCGAGACCGACCTGAGGACCTTCGAGGGCGGCCACTTCTACCTCGTCGACCGAGCGAGCGAGGTGCTGGACCTCCTGCGCGCCAGCCTCCTGCCGGTTCCGGCCGTCCTGACCCGCATCCGGCCCGCGAGGCCGGATCTCCGGCCACCGATGGAGACGACACCATGACGAAGCCTGCTCTGGAGGCTCACGACGAGCTGGTCCGTGACCTGCTGGGACTCTGGTTCACCCCGCCGTCCGGCGACTCCGACCTGGTCGGGGGCTTCCTGCGGATCTTCGCCGACCCCGTCCGGGTGAACGGGACGCCGGTCCCCGTCGCGGGGCTCGCGGCCCAGGTCCGCGGCCTGCACCTCGCCTACGAAGGCCTGGTGGCCAAGGTCTCGCTCCAGATTCCGACAGCGCAGGGCGTAGCCCTCGCGTTCGAGATGCGCGGCCGGCACGTCGGCCCGCTGCCCACCCCGATCGGCACCCTGGAGGCGACCGGCCGCAGCGTCCGGGTGCCCACGATCGAGGTCCTCACGATCGAGGACGGCCAGATCACCGCGCTCCAAGTGATCGCCGACGAGCTGGTGCTGCTGCGCGAACTCGGCGCGCTACCAGAAGCGCCAGCATGACGACGGCTTCGCTGCCCGCGACGGGCAACAACGAGAAACTGGACCGCAACGTCCTGATGGTCGGGGGCGTGACGGCACTCGGCGCCATCATGTCCATCCTCGACACCACTGTGGTCAGCGTGGCGTTGCCCACCTTCCAGCGCGAGTTCCACGCGTCCTACGTGACCGTCGCCTAGACGATGACGGCCTACACGCTCGCGCTGGCCATGGTGATCCCGGCGACCGGATGGGCCGCCGACCGATTCGGTACGAAGCGCCTGTACCTGGCCTCGATCGTGCTGTTCACCACCGGGTCGGCGCTGTGCAGCGTCGCGTGGGACATCGGTCCCCTGATCGCGTTCCGCGTATTGCAGGGATTCGGCGGCGGCATGCTGATGCCCCTCAGCATGACCATGCTGACCCGGGCAGCCGGTCCGGACCGGGTCGGCCGAGTGATGGCGATGCTGGGGATACCGATGCTGCTGGGCCCGATCGGCGGACCCATCCTCGGCGGGTGGCTGATCCAGACCGCCAGTTGGCCCTGGATCTTCCTGATCAACGTTCCGATCGGCATCGTTGCCTTCGTCGCCTCGCTCCATGTGCTGGACAAGGACCAGCCGCAGCCCGGTGAGTCGTTCGACTTTCTCGGCATGCTTCTTTTGTCGCCAGGGCTCGCCCTGCTCCTCTACGGGGTCTCCTCGATTCCCGGGGCCGGGACCGTCGCCGCCGTGAAGGTCCTCGTCCCGGGCATCGTCGGACTGGCCCTGATGATCGGCTTCACGCTGCACGCGCTGCGTCAGGACCATCCGCTGGTCGATCTTCGCCTGTTCACCAACCGGAACCTCACCGTCTCGGTGGTCACCGGAACGCTGTTCGCGGTCGCGTTCATGGGCAGCATGCTGCTGTTTCCCAGCTACTTTCTGCAGGTGCGGGGCCAGAGCACGCTGAACGCCGGGCTGCTCGTGGCGCCGCAGGGACTGGGCGCCATGCTGACCATGCCTTTGGCCGGCCGGCTCACCGACCGGACAGGTCCGGGAAGGATCGTGCTCGGCGGCCTTGCGCTGATCGCGGCCGGCATGGCCGTGTTCACCCAGGTGACCACCACCTCCTCCTTTCCGCTCCTGACGGGTGCGTTGTTCGTGATGGGGCTCGGGATGGGGATGACCCTGATGCCGATCACGTCGGCGGCCCTGGCCACCCTCACCGACCACCAGATCGCCCGTGGATCGACGATGATGAATATCATTCAACAGACCGCCGGCTCCATCGGAACAGCGGTCCTGTCGGTTGTTCTCACCAACCAGGTGCTCGCCGGGTCCGCCGCGAGTACCTACAGTGCTGTGTCGCAGGGTGCGGTGCCCTCCAGCGAAGTGACCAGCGAGGTACTGGACCAGGGTCGCTCCGCCCTCGCGACCGCCTTCGGGCACACGTATCTGGTCGCACTCGTCCTGATCGCCTGCTGCGTGGTGCCGGCGCTCTTCCTGCCACGGCAAAAGGTCGTCCAGGAACCTGTGCTCCGCACATCTGGTTTCGATGGGTTGACGGGGCCGGTTGATGATCACGGTGGGTGGGTGGGATCGACGCCGAGGAGGTCAAGGACGCGCTG
>NZ_CDWWEW010000098.1:0-14443 GCF_977966315.1 Frankia sp. CeRuru1 | reverse complement strand
GCGGGGACGGGATCGCGTCGCGGACCGCCTCGCCGGCGGGACCGGGGCCCTCCCCGTCGGGAGCTGGGGCGACCCATCCTGGCCTGGAGGCCGCCCGAGATATCGGGCAACACCCCGCTCGATATATTTGCATAGCTGCAGGGATACTATTCTCGAATGTTCCCGCCAGTGCGCCGAAATCCGCGCGAGACGACCGCCCCAGCTGTCGGCCCCACGACCGATCCGCGCGCCTGGCCGTTCCATCATGAGGCCGCCGGGACGCTCGGCCCAACACCACACCGTCATTGTGCCGGGAGGTCGACATGCCTTTGGTGACCCTGGAAGGCGTCGGGAAGTCGTTCGGCGACAACCGGGTCCTGGCCGACGTCGACCTGTCCGTCGAGGCGGGCGAGGTCGTCATCATCATCGGGCCCTCGGGGTCGGGGAAGTCGACCCTGTGCCGCTGCATCAACCGATTGGAAACGATCGACGAGGGCCGGATCCTCTTCGAGGGCCGTCCCCTGCCCACGGAGAGCCATGAGCTCGCCCGGATGCGGTCACGGGTCGGAATGGTATTCCAATCGTTCAACCTCTTCGCGCACAAGACGGTGCTCGAGAACGTCACCCTGGGGCCGGTCAAGGTCCTGGGGCACAACCGCCTACAGGCCCGCGCCCGGGCCCAGGAACTACTGGAACGCGTGGGGATCGCCGACAAGGCGGACCGGTTGCCCCGCCAGCTCTCCGGCGGCCAGCAGCAGCGCGCCGCCATCGCCAGGGCGCTGGCGATGGATCCCGTGCTCATGCTCTTCGACGAACCGACCTCGGCGCTCGACCCAGAGATGATCTCCGAGGTGCTGGACGTGATGAGGTCACTGGCCACCAGCGGCATGACCATGATCGTCGTCACCCACGAAATGGGATTCGCGCGTTCCGCCGCGGACCGGGTGGCCTTCATGGCGGACGGCCGCATCCTCGAGATCGCCCCGCCCGAGAGTTTCTTCGCCGCGCCGCGGACCGAACGCGCCCGGGACTTCCTGGCCCGGGTCCTGCAGCACTGACCTCCACCGACCCGGCCCAACCGGGCCCAACCCGGCCCAACCGGGCCCGACCCGGTCGCACCCGCCGCCCGCCGCGCCGCCGGCACCCGGAGGCACACCAGAGGCACGTACCACCGGAGGGACGCAGTTCCTCAGGGGGACACACACCACCCGACGCCAGATCACCTGCTCCGGACCCGCGGTCCGGACCACTGCGAGAGGATCAGTCATGCGTACATCGTTCAGCCGGACGCGGCGCCCCGCCGCCGGGCATCTCAACGGGAGCTCAGGCGGGTTGTCACGCGGACGCAGCCGCCACAGGCGCGGCGGCGCGCTCCTCGCCGGCGTGACGCTGCTCGCCGCCCTCGGGCTGAGTGCCTGTGGGAGCGGCGGCGACGACGCCTCGGCACCCACCGCCTCGGTGACCTTCACCGCCGGCACCACCATGGCCCGGCTGCACGACGCTGGAAAGATCATCATCGGGACGAAGTTCGACCAGAACCTGTTCGGGCTGAAGAACCTCAGCGGCCAGCCCGAGGGCTTCGACGTCGAGATCTCGAAGATCGTCACGGATGCCCTGGGCATCCCACGCGACAAGGTCTCCTACGTGGAGACCGTGTCGGCCAACCGTGAACCCTTCATCCAGCAGGGCCGGGTCGACCTCGTGGTGGCCACCTACACAATCAACGACAAACGGAAGAAGGTCGTCGACTTCGCGGGGCCGTACTACGTCTCCGGCCAGTCCATCATGGTCGCGAAGAACAACACCGACATCACCGGCAAGGACACCCTTGCCGGCAAGAAGGTGTGCTCGGTCAGCGGATCCACGCCGGCCGAGAACATCCGCCGGGTGGCGCCCACCGCCCAGCTCGTGCTGTTCGATGTGTACAGCAAGTGCGCCGACGCGTTGAAGAACGGTCAGGTCGACGCGGTCACCACGGACAAGGGCATCCTGCTGGGTCTCGTCGACAAGGACCCCGACGCCTTCAAGGTGGTGGGTGACACCTTCACGAAGGAGCCCTACGGCATCGGCCTCAAGAAGGGTGACGACGCGTTCCGGAACTTCATCAACGACACGCTCGAGGCCGCTTACAAGGACGGGCGCTGGGAGAAGGCGTACACCTCGACCCTCGGCAAGGTGGAGCCGACCGTGCCCACTCCCCCGGCTGCCGACCGGTACACGTCCTGATCCGCCAATCATCGCTCGGGGCACGACCGGTCGGCCTCACCCGGGCCGACCGGTCGTCCACCCGCCACCGCCTGAGGGAGGACAGCGATCGACGCCGTCATCGATAACCTCGACATCTTCGCCGAGGGCTTCCGCCGGACGGTCGGGCTAAGCCTGTTCGCGTCCGTCGCGGCGCTGATCCTCGGTACCGTCCTCGCAGCGATGCGGGTCTCCCCCGTGCCCCCGCTGCGCTGGACCGGCACCGCCTACGTGCAGACGGTCCGCAACACCCCGCTGACCGTCGTGTTCTTCTTCGTGGTGTTCGTCCTGCCGCAGCTGGACATCGTCTTCTCATATTTCACGTTCGCGGTGGTCGCGCTCTCGATTTATCACGCCGCGCTGGTCTGCGAGGCGGTGCGTTCCGGGATCAATGGGGTCGACCTCGGTCAGGCCGAAGCGGCTCGTGCGTTGGGCCTGACCTTCTCCCAGACACTGCGAATGATCATCCTTCCGCAGGCATTCCGCAACGTGCTGCAACCGCTGGGCAGCGTGGTGAGCGCGCTGATCCGCAACACCTCGATCGCCGCGGCGTTCGGCGTCGAGGAGCTGACCGGCATGGTCCAACGGCTCACGACCGTCAATCCGGATGCGGTGATCGTCGTGCTGCTCGGCGGTGTGGTGGCATACCTGATCCTCACCGCGGTGCTGGCAGCCGGGCTGTCCCTGGCCGAACGACGGGTGGCGAGGGCGCGATGAGCACCGAGATCATCCTGGCCGATCCACCGGGTCCGCGTGGTCGGCGTCGCATCCTGATCGCGAGTGTGGTGGCCGCCGCTGTCCTCGTCGGGCTGGTCACGCTGGCGGTGCTCCGCCTCGCCGACTCCGGCCAGCTCGACGGCAAGCGCTGGAGTGTCTTCGTCGATCAACCGGCGCTGCGCACCCTGCTGTGGAACGGGCTGCTCGACACGCTGCGCGCCGCGCTGACCGCGATGCTGTTCGCCTCGGCGGTGGGGACCCTGCTCGCCCTGGCCCGGCTGTCCCAGCGCCGGGCGGTGCGCATCCCGGCCACGCTGCTGGTGGAGCTGTTCCGCAGCCTGCCTGTCCTGATGCTCATCCTGTTCGCCTACCTCGGTCTGCCGGCGCTCGGCTGGCGGCTCTCGGCGTTCTGGGCCCTGGTCATCGGGCTGACCGCCTACAACGGGGCGGTGCTCAGCGAGATCTTCCGCGCCGGGATCCAGTCGGTCGACCGGGGGCAGACGGAGGCCGCGGCGGCGGTCGGGCTGCGGCCGGTCCAGATCTTCCGCCTCATCCAGTTTCCCCAGGCGGTCCGGCGGATGAGCCCGACGCTGGTGAGCCAGCTGGTGACGTTGCTCAAGGACACCTCACTGGGCTACGTCATCGCCTACAGCGAGCTGCTGCGATCAGGACGCAGTGCGGTCGAGTACCTGGGCAGCAGGTACGCCCTGCCCATCTACACCGTCATGGCGGTGATGTACATCGTCACCAACGGGCTGCTGTCGCTGTTGGCCCGATGGCTGGACCGCCGCCAGGACCGCCGCCTCGGCGGCCGCATCCCGGCTCAGCGGGCGGTGCCCACCGCACGGGTCTCGCGCACGACGGTCACCCGGATCTGACCCGGATAGGTGAGCTCCTCCTCGATCTGCCTGGCGACGTCCCGGGCGAGCAGATGGGCGGCGAGATCGTCGACCTCCTCGGGCACGACCATGACACGCACCTCCCGGCCGGCCTGCATGGCGAACACCTTGTCGACACCCGGACGGTCACCGGCGATCTGCTCGATGCGCTCGAGCCGTTTCACATACGACTCCAGGCTGTCGCGGCGGGCGCCAGGCCGGCCACCGGAGATCTGGTCAGCGGCCTGGGTCAGCACCGCGCAGATCGAGCGGGGTGCGACCTCGTTGTGATGGGCCTCGATCGCGTGCACGACCTCCTCGTCCTCACCGTAGCGACGGGCCACATCCGCCCCGATCAACGCATGAGAGCCCTCGATCTCGTGGGTAAGAGCCTTGCCGAGGTCGTGCAGCAGAGCCGCTCGTTTCGCAAGTGGAAGCGGCATGCGCAGCTCGGCGGCCATGATTCCGGCGAGGTGGGCGCTTTCGATCAGGTGCGCGAGCACGTTCTGGCCGTAGCTGGTTCGGTAACGCAACTGGCCCAGCAGATTGACCAGCTCGGGGTGCATCTCGGAAATGCCGGTCTCGAGCAGGGCGTCCTCGCCCGCCCGCACGCACCGCTCGGCCACCTCGAGCTGGGCGCGGGCGTGCTCCTCCTCGATGCGGTGCGGATGGATCCGGCCGTCGGACACCAGAGCCGCCAGCGTGATGCGACCGACCTCGCGACGCACCGGATCGAAGCAGCTCAGCAGCACCGCCTCGGGCGTGTCGTCGATGAGCACGTTGACCCCGGTGACGGACTCGAAAGCCCGGATGTTGCGTCCCTCCCGCCCGATGATCCTGCCCTTCATCTCATCGCCGGGAAGATGCAGGACCGTCACGACGGACTCGGTGGTCTGGTCAGACGCGACCCGTTGGATGGCGGTGGTCACGATCCTGCGGGCGCGTTCCTCACCCTCCTCCTCAGCCCGGGCCTCGATCTCGCGGACCATCAGCGCCGCCTCCCGCCGGGCCTCCTGCTCGATGACGGCGATCAGCTCCCCCCTGGCCTGCCCGGCGGTGAGCCCGGCCACCTGCTCCAGCGCGGCATGACGGGCACGTTCGAGGTCGGCCACCTCAACCGTCCGACGGGCCAGGTCGTTCTCCCGGTCGAGCAGGTCGCGGTCGCGGCCCGCCAGGCGACGACTATGATCGTCGATGCTGGCCATCCGGTCCTCGACGCGCTGTTCCCGAGTGGCCAGCGCAGCCTCCCGGCTCTGCAGTTCCGTCCGCCGGGCCTGCTGCTCACCGTCGAACGCCGCCCGCGCCGCGGCGATCTCGGTCCGGGCGGCCTCCTGCTCGGCGCGGACGGACTCTCTCGCCGCGGCCTGGAGCCGCGAGGTTTCGACTGCCGCCTCGGCGAGCATCCGCTCGCGCAGTAGGGCGACATCCTCCTCGCCGCGTCGCCGGATCTCGGCGGCATCCCGCTCAGCCCGCGCCAACCGTTCCGCCGCCTCCCGTTCGGCTCGGGCCACAATCTGCGCCGCCTCCTCCGCGCTACCACCATGAGCCGCGCGGAGGCCGCCGTCGGAGCGATCGGCGGTCACGGCCGAACCCCCGGTCCGCGCGGCGGTGCCGTCTCGATCGGCGGGTGAGTCGGCGTCCGTCGTGGCCGGAGCGCCGGAACCCTCCCGGACCGTGGGCAGGACGCGGACCGTCGGCTCCTCGTCGAAGTCCGCCGGACTCGTCACGTCCGCCGGACTCGTCACGTCCGCCGGACCGGTCACGTCCGCTGGACCGGTCACGTCCCCGACGTCCCGGGCGGCCGGGGTTCGGGACACCACCGGAGCGGGGTCGGGTATCTTGTCAACCCGGGTCGCCCGGACCAACCGCGCCACGGCGAGGATCAGAACGCTCAGGACGGCAAGTACGAGTGACGACAGGACGACGAGGACGCCCTCCATCGCTGCTCCCTCCGCTTCCGTCGGACCCGCACAGGCGGGCTGGAGCGGCGAAGGACCCTCGTCTCGGCACGATCACAGCCGTAGAGGGGCAGCACGCGGATTGCGCCATTGCGATATGGAGCCCGGACGGCCTCCCGAACCGGCCTATCCAACGTCGACCGGCCGGCGAGCATACCGTCTTCGGGCACCCACTCGCAGCGGCTGCCTCCGTGTGAAGTTGGACGAGCTATCAAGACCGCGTCGCCGCGGGAGTCCTGTCACCTTTCAAGAAAGACTAGGTCTCGCACAATCCCTGGTCAAGAAATAAGGGCGCATTGACGGCCCAGGCTCAATCTCCCCACCACTCACACCGAGCCGTCGTCTTCGTCGCCATCGACCACCCAGGCCATCCGACCTCCGCCGTCGAGCCCCTGAGCGACTTGCTCGCTCACGACCCGGACCGCCAGTTCGACCGGATAGCCCTTTCGGGTCAGCATGGCGAGGAGCCTTCGGGTACGGACCTGCTCGGGCAGGCGGTCCATCGACCGCAGCCGACGAAGGACGAGCTCGCGGGCGCCCTCCTCCTCGTCGTCCGCCCCGACCACCGCCACGGCGGCCTCGACGGTGTCCGGATCCACTCCCCGCTTACGCAGCTCTGTGGCCAAGGCCTGCCTACCCAGCCCACGACGGGCCCGAGCGGAGGAGACGAAGGCGGCGGCGAAGGCCTCGTCATCGATCAGACCGACGGCGGCCAACCGGTCGAGGACCACACCGGCGATCTCATCGGTGACCCCTCGTCGCCGCATGGTCGCCGCAAGCTCTGCTCGGCTCCTCGCTCTGGTCGCCAACTGATGCAGACAGATCTCCCGCGCGACCGAGATCGGATCCTTCAGCCGCGGCTCTTCGTCCGCCGCGACGGCCGTCCGGGCGAACGACGGACCGGCCGCGGCATTCCCCGGATCTGCTCCTGCCATCGGCTACAGATCGACCGGGACGGGCGCCACGGCATCGGATTCGAGACTGGGCAGGATGCCGAGCTTCTCCTTGATCTTCTTTTCGATCTCGTTGGCCAGATCGGGGTTGTCCCGCAGAAACGACCGGGCGTTCTCCTTGCCCTGGCCGAGCTGATCGCCGTCGTAGGTGTACCAGGCACCGGACTTACGAATAATGCCGTGCTCGACCCCCATGTCGATCAGGGAACCCTCCCGGCTGATACCGCCTCCGTAGACGATGTCGAATTCGGCGGTCCGGAACGGCGGCGCCACCTTGTTCTTCACCACCTTGACGCGGGTCCGGTTACCCACGGCCTCCGTGCCGTCCTTGAGGGTTTCGATACGACGGACATCGAGGCGCACCGACGCATAGAACTTCAGCGCCTTACCACCGGTCGTGGTCTCCGGGGAGCCGAACATCACCCCGATCTTCTCGCGCAACTGGTTGATGAAGATCGCGGTCGTGCCGGAGTTCGCCAGCGCCGCGGTCATCTTGCGCAGAGCCTGGGACATCAGGCGGGCCTGGAGGCCGACGTGGCTGTCCCCCATCTCACCCTCGATCTCGGCCCTCGGGACCAGCGCGGCCACCGAGTCGATAACGATGATGTCCAGCGCGCCGGACCGGACAAGCATGTCCGCGATCTCCAACGCCTGCTCGCCGGTATCCGGCTGGGAGACCAGCAGACCGTCGGTGTCGACGCCGAGCTTTCCCGCGTACTCGGGGTCGAGCGCGTGCTCGGCGTCGATGAACGCCGCGATACCACCGGCCGCCTGCGCGTTCGCCACCGCGTGCAGGGCGACGGTCGTCTTCCCGGACGACTCCGGGCCGTAGATCTCAATGATGCGCCCCCGCGGCAGCCCGCCGATGCCGAGCGCGACATCCAGAGCAATCGAACCGGTGGGGATGGCCTGGATCGGCGGCCTGGCGTCGTCCCCCAACCGCATGACCGATCCCTTGCCGAACTGCTTGTCGATCTGCGCCAAGGCGTTATCCAACGCCTTCTCACGGTCGAGTCCTGCCATTGGAGCTACTCCATGCTGAGGTCGTCGAGTCTTGGCCACGAGGATGACGTTAGGCCGTGGGTCCGACAGTTTCGAGGGTCGAGGATGATCTGTGGACAAGTAGCCGCACAGGGACGACTCTAGACGAACATGCGTTCGACGACCCGACGACACACCGGACGGTGGCTCAGCGCTCCCGCGCCGGCACATCGAACTCCTCGCACACGGTTCGCCAGACGGTCTTGGCGTCGTCACCACGGGCCAGGGCCACCTCGACCGTCGCGCCACCGAGACCGGACAACACATGATCACGCGCAAACGACTCTGCGTACGCGGAACCGAACCGTGTGTTCATCTTCGCCCAGAACTCGGTCAACCGCACTTCGCCAGTGTGCACCGTCCGGACGGGACGGGACCACCCAAGGGGGTCCTGGTCGGGGATCCCCACCGGGGATCCCCGGTTGGGGTTCCCACCGGCGGAACCACGGTCGGGGGGAACCACGGTCGCGGGAACCACGACCGGGTCGAGGCCGGGCCCCACGGCGGGCCCGGCCTGAACCACACCGGCGGAAAGTTGTCGGTCCCTCGACGCAGACTGGTCAACGTGCCCGGCTTCACTTCCCCCGATCCGCCGGATCCGCTCACGGCGTTCTCCGCCCCGACCCGGAGCTGGTTCGGCGCGGCCTTCACCGCCGCGACCCCCGCCCAGCGGGGCGCGTGGGAGGCGATTCGCACCGGCGGCAACGCGCTGGTCGTCGCACCCACGGGTTCGGGGAAAACGCTGGCCGCCTTCCTGTGGTCGCTGGACACGCTGGCCCGCTCGACGCCGCCGGCCGAGCCCACCCGGCGCTGCCGGGTGCTCTACGTCAGCCCGCTCAAGGCGCTGGCCGTCGACGTCGAACGGAACCTGCGGGCGCCGCTCGCGGGGATACGCTCCGCCGCGCAACGGCTCGGTCTACCCCAGCCGGACGTGACCGTGGGTCTGCGGTCGGGCGACACCCCCGCCGCCGAACGGCGCGGTTTCGGCACCCGGCCCCCCGACGTCCTGATCACCACCCCGGAGTCGCTCTTCCTCATCCTCACCAGTGCCGCGCGGGAGTCGCTGCGCGGCGTCCGGACGGTGATCGTCGACGAGGTCCACGCGGTGGCGGGCACCAAGCGTGGCGCCCACCTCGCGCTGAGCCTGGAGCGTCTGGACGCCCTGCTGGACACCCCGGCCCAGCGGATCGGCCTGTCCGCCACGGTGCGGCCGGTCGAGGAGGTCGCCCGCTTCCTGGGCGGAACGGCCCCGGTGGCGGTGGTCCGCCCGCCCGCGGCCAAGACCCTCCAGATCGACGTCGTGGTGCCGGTCGAGGACATGACCCGGCTCGGCGGACCGCTCCTCGACGAGTCCCCGGACGGCTCGGCGGCCTCCGCTCCGCACCGAGCGTCGATCTGGCCGGCGGTCGAGCAGCATGTCCTCGACCTCGTGCTGGCCCATTCCGCCAGCATCGTCTTCGCCAACTCGCGCCGGCTCGCGGAGCGGCTCTGCGCCCGGCTGAACGAGCTGTACGCCGAGCGGCTCGCCGCGGCCACCGCCGCGGGCGAATCCGTGGCCGGGGACGGGCCGGGAGAAGCCGGCCGGACGTCACCCGCGGCGTTGATGGGCGCCTCGGGCCAGGGCGGCGGCACAGCGGGCTGGCCGGAGATCGCGCGGGCCCACCACGGCAGCGTGAGCCGGGAGCAACGGGCCGGAATCGAGGAGGATCTCAAGGCTGGCCGGCTGCCCGCGGTCGTCGCGACCTCCAGCCTGGAACTCGGCATCGACATGGGAGCCGTCGACCTGGTCGTGCAGATCGGGTCCCCGCCGAGCGTCGCCGCCGGGATGCAGCGCACCGGCCGCGCGGGCCACCAGGTCGGCGCCGCCAGTCGCGGCGTCATCATCCCGAAGCATCGCAGCGACCTGCTCGAATGCGCCGTGGTCGCCGAGCGGATGCGCTCGGGGGCGATCGAGCGGCTGCGGTACCCGCGCAACCCCCTCGACGTGCTGGCCCAGCAGATCGTGGCAATGACGGCGATGGAGGACTGGCACGTCGACGAGCTCGGCGCGCTGGTCCGGCGCACCGCGACGTTCGCGACGCTGCCGGCCTCCGCCTTCGAGGCGGTCCTGGACATGCTCGCCGGCCGCTACCCCTCCGACGCGTTCGCCGAGCTGCGCCCCCGCATCACCTGGGACCGCGTCACCGGGATCCTCACCGCCCGCCCGGGCGCCCAGCGGCTCGCCGTGACCAGCGGAGGCACCATTCCCGACCGGGGCATGTTCGGCGTCTTCCTCGTCGGGGAGCGCTCCAGCCGGGTCGGGGAACTCGACGAGGAGATGGTCTACGAGTCGCGGGTCGGCGACGTGGTGCTCCTCGGCTCATCCAGCTGGCGCATCGAGGAGATCACCGCCGACCGGGTCCTGGTGACGCCGGCTCCGGGACGGCCCGGTCGGCTCCCCTTCTGGCATGGCGACGCCCCAGGCCGACCCGCCGAACTCGGCCGCGCGCTCGGCGCGTTCCTGCGCGAGATCACCAGGTTGCCGGCGCAGGCGGCGGCCGACCGCGTCCGGGCCGCCGGCCTCGACGATCGGGCCACCGCCAACCTGCTGCGCTACCTCGACGAGCAGAAGGCGGCCGTCGGCCGTCTCGGTGACGATCGGACGATCGTCGTGGAGCGTTTCCGGGACGAGATCGGCGACTGGCGCCTGGCGGTGCACTCCCCGTTCGGTGCTCCGGTGAACGCACCCTGGGCGCTCGCCCTGGGCGCCCGGCTGCGCGAGCGGTACGGGGTCGACGTCCAGATCATGCACACCGACGACGGCATCGTCGCCCGGATCCCGGATGCCGCCGAGCCGCCCGGCGCCGATCTCGCGCTGTTCGAGCCGGACGAGATCGACGCGATCGTGCGGGCGGAGATCGGGAGCAGCGCCCTGTTCGCCAGCCGGTTCCGCGAGTGTGCCGGGCGGGCCCTGCTGCTGCCCCGCCGGACCCCGGGGCGGCGGACCCCGCTGTGGCAGCAGCGCCAGCGCAGCGCACAGCTGCTGTCCGTCGCCGCGACGTTCGCCAGCTTCCCCGTCGTGCTGGAGACCATGCGGGAGTGCCTGCAGGACGTGTTCGACGTTCCGGCGCTCGCGGAGCTGATGCGCGAGGTGTCGGCCCGCACGCTGCGGGTGGTGGAGGTGGAGACGCCGTCCCCGTCTCCGTTCGCCTCCGCCCTGCTGTTCGGCTACGTCGCCGCCTTCATGTACGACGGGGACGCGCCGCTGGCCGAACGCCGGGCGCAGGTGCTGTCACTGGACAGCTCCCTGCTGGCCGAGCTCCTCGGCGAGGCGGACCTGCGGGAGCTGATCGATCCCGCGGCGCTCGCGCAGGTCGCCGCGGAGCTCGCGCGGCTCGCCCCGGACCGCCACGCCCGCGATGTCGATGGGGTGGCCGACCTGCTGCGCATGCTCGGCGACCTCACCACCGCGGAGGCGGTCGCCCGGGGTGCCACCCTGGGCTGGCTCGCCGAGCTCGAACGGACCCGCCGGGCCCTGCGGGTCCGTATCGCCGGCGAGGAGCGGTGGGTCGCGATCGAGGACGCCGGCCGGCTGCGCGACGCCCTGGGCGTACCGCTGCCGGTGGGAGTTCCCGACGCCTTCACCGAACCGGTGCGTGACCCTCTCGGAGACCTGATCTCCCGCTATGCCCGTACCCACGGACCGTTCGACACCGAGGAACCGGCCGCCCGGCTGGGGCTGGGCACGGCGGTGGTCGCCGGTGTCCTGGACGGGCTGGTCCGCGGCGGCCGCCTCGTCCGCGGCGAGCTGCATCCCGACCGCGGCGGTGAGCAGTGGTGCGACGCGGGCGTGCTGCGCGCGCTGCGACGACGCAGCCTGGCCGCCCTGCGCAAGGAGGTCGAGGCGGTGCCGCCCCGGGTCCTCGGTGCCTTCCTACCGGCCTGGCAGTCGGTCACCAGCGGACGTGGCCGGGGGGTGGACGGCGTGCTGCGCGCCGTCGAGCAGCTGCAGGGCGCGCTGATCCCGGCGAGCGCGTGGGAACAGCTCGTCCTCCCGGCCCGCGTCGCAGACTACTCACCGGCGATGCTCGACGAGCTGTGCTCCGCCGGCGAGGTGCACTGGGCGGGCGCCGGCGGGCTGCCCGGGGACGGCGGCTGGTTGACCCTGGTCCTCGCCGACACCGCGCCCCTGCTGCTGCCTCCGCCCGACCCGGAGATCGCCTCGGGTCCGCTGCACACCGCGATTCTCGACGCGCTCACCGGCGGGGCGGCCCTGTTCTTCCGGGCGCTGTCCGACCGGATGGGCTCGCTCGACGACACGGCGCTCGCCACCGCGCTCTGGGATCTCGTCTGGGCGGGGCGGGTGACCAACGACACCCTCGCCCCGCTGCGCGCCCTGCTGGGTGCCGCCGCCGTCCCCCGTCCCCGGGCGGCACGGTACGGACGGCCGGCGATGCCACGGCGGACCGGCCCCCCGACGGCCGCCGGCCGCTGGTCGCTGCTGCCCGAGCGGGACACCGACCCGACCCGGCGCGCCCACGCGCTGGCCGAGGCGCTGCTCGAGCGCCACGGCATCGTCACCCGCGGCGCGGTGACCAGCGAGCGGCACCCGGGCGGGTTCGCCGGGGTCTACCGGGTCCTCAGCGCCTTCGAGGACGCCGGCCGCGCCCGCCGGGGCTACTTCGTCGAGTCCCTGGGCGCGGCCCAGTTCGCCGTCCCGGGAGCGGTCGATCGGCTGCGCTCCATCGCCGCGGCACAGCGGGACGCCGAGGCCGCCCCGGCCTGGGCGCAGCCGGCGGCCGGCCCACCGAGCTCATCGTCCGCGCAGGCCGTCGTCCTGGCCGCGGCCGATCCGGCCAACCCGTTCGGTGCCGCGCTGCCCTGGCCGACCCGACCGGGGGATGACGCGGACGGCGCCGCCGGCCACCGGCCGGGGCGCAAGGCGGGCGCGATGGTCGTCATCATCGACGGGGAACTCATCCTCTACGTGGAACGCGGGGGCCGTTCCCTGCTGTCATGGACCGAGAACGACCATCGGGTGGCCCCGGCGGTGGAGGCGTTGGCCCGCGCCGTGCGGGACGGCCGGCTCGGCAGGCTCACGGTGGAGAAGGCGGACGGGCAGACGATCGTCGGCAGCACCCTGGGTGCCGCCCTGGAGCGCGCCGGTTTCCACCCGACCCCGCGGGGCCTGCGGCTGCGGAGCATCAGTTCCGAGAGCATCAGTTCCGAGAGAAGGAAATGAGACGGGCACGTCCACGGGTGAACGCTCCCTCGGCAGCCTTGAGACTGATCTCCAGATCCGCGGCCGCCTCCCGGGTACTCTTCCCGGCCGCCCGAGCCATGATCACCTCACGCTCCCGGCCCTGCAGTGCCCCGGCCCGGGCCAGCAGCCAGCGGGCTTCCGCACGGTCGCAGACGGCGTCGTCCGGGGCCGGCTCCCACGGCTGCAGATAGCCGCGTACGACCGCCCGCTCCGCGCGCTGACGAGCTCTATGATGATCAATACACAGACGTAGCACCGTCGTCGTCAGAAACTGCCCGACCCGGCTCGCGTCGAGATCCCGAAATCCGGCGGCGCGGATGAATGCCTCGTGTACACAATCCTCCGCGTCGGCCTTGCTCGGCAACCGCCTACGGGCTATGTGGATGAGCCGATCACGATGCGGGAGCATCAGCAACCAGCGCTGCTGGCTGTATGGCCGGTCCAGCTCGACCACGGGCGCAGCGGATACAAAATCAACCGAGGGCGTGTCCCCGGCAGGGCATGTCACGGCTTGCTCCACCTGTCATGCTCAGACCGCGCCACCCCCCAGCACGATCGCCTACCTTCCCGGAGCGCGCCAGCACCGAGAACCGCGATGTGCCTTGGTCAGTTGGACCCGCTGCTTGCCAGAACAGCGGACTAGGACAAGGCGGACATTACCATCCGCTCTCACGTGAGCCAGCAGCGGCATATCCCGGTGGGCGGCGTGCCCGCCCGATCGATACGCACCGTGTTATCGCCCGACTGTGATCCGAGCTTATCGCGAGCCGCCTTGGCGCCATCAACCGGTCAGTACACCGCCAAAACGGGCGAGAGAATGACGTTCTGCTTCGTAAGCCCTCATGGAGCCACTCGCCGCCGGTCACTATGGGTACACGAAGGAACTGGGCGGAACGTCTCGACGACCTACCCGATGGCGCCACCCAGCTGGATCATCACCGGCGCCCGCGATCAACCGGAAAGTTCACGCAGAGCAGCTGCATAACTGCGCAGAGCCTCGATCTGCTGGGTCAGTCGGGCCAGGTCCGGCGAAGACGCGACCACCGTGCCCATGACCTCGCTGGCCGCTGCCAGCAGGTCGTCCAGAGTGGCCACCGACGCCGACATTCCGGCCACCAGGTCCTTCCTCGTCGCCAGGATCTCGGCTCGTCGAGCGGGATGCGTCACCGCTCGGGCCGCCCTTTCACACGCGACGACCCGTATGGCGGTGACCCGCAGCCCGTCCACCAGATCGGCGGCGCCGGCCACGGCCGCCCGCACCGGGCCGCGGGCGGCGCCGGGAGCAAGCGTCCGGGCCATCGCGACGAGCGCCGCCAGACCCGCCTCGCCACGGCGCAACGGCTCGGCGGCCGCCGAGTGCCGCAACGCCCAGGGCTGCGGAGCGGGGGCGCTCGGCAGGGCGAACCCGCGGTCCTCCCGCCGGATCACGGC
>NZ_CDWWEW010000097.1:0-14447 GCF_977966315.1 Frankia sp. CeRuru1 | reverse complement strand
GGGGCTCTCGGCGATTCTGACGACCAGCCTGTGGGGCGCGTCGAAGGTCATCGCGATCGACTCGAACAAGTTCCGGCTGGACAAGGCGCTGGAGTTCGGCGCCACCGATGTGGTGGAGGTCGGCCCCGGCACGGTCGCCGAAACCATCGCGCTCACCGACGGGCTCGGCGTCGATGTCGCCATCGAGGCGGTGGGCTATCCGGAGACGTTGCTGACGGCGGTGTCGCTGGTGCGGCCCGGCGGCACGATCGCCAACGTGGGTGTGCACGGCACGCCGGTGGAACTGCCGATGCAGGACCTGTGGATCCAGAACCTGAGCCTGACCATGGGGCTCGTCGACACCGTCTCGATCCCCACCCTGCTCAAAATGGTCGCCAGCGGCCGGATTCCGGCCGAGAAGATGGGCACGCACACGTTCACCTTCGATCAGGTGAACGAGGCCTACGAGGTGTTCCGGAACGCGGCGGCGAACGAGGCGCTGAAGGTTGTCATCAACCGGGTCTGAGCCCGTCTCCAGCCCGGGAC
This sequence comes from Frankia sp. CeRuru1, assembly GCF_977966315.1. Lineage (NCBI taxonomy): Bacteria > Bacillati > Actinomycetota > Actinomycetes > Frankiales > Frankiaceae > Frankia > Frankia sp. CeRuru1. The sequence goes on along the minus strand of NZ_CDWWEW010000097.1, from coordinate 13,922 downwards.
GGTTCTGCGGCGGGGCGGGTTTGGTCGACCTTCTCCGCCGCCCGTCAGGCGATATAGCTGATGCCGAATGCGTCGATCTTGCGGTAGAGGGAGGAACGGGCGATACCGAGCATGGCGGCGGCCTTGTAGCGGTTGCCGCGGGACTCGTACAGCGCCTGGATGATCGCGTCGCACTGCGCGGCCTCAAGCATCGACATCTTGCGCGCTCTGCCCTGGAAACACAGCTGGGGCAGGTCCGGGGGCTGAACCTCTCCGATCGGCTTGCGCGTGACGACGTACCTGAGGACGTCCTGGAGCTCGCTGATGTTGCCGGGCCAGGCGTACCCCTCCAGGACCCGGATGACCTGCAGACTGAGCCGCAGCGAACGGCGTGCCGCGATTTTGTGCAGGATCGACAGCGCGATTTCCCCGATCTCGTCGGCCCGGTAGCGTAGGGCGGGCACCCGGGTGATCTCGTGGAAGTGCCGCAAGAGCAGCCCGTAAGGCCGGGTCGCGTCCACCGCCGGCGTGTCGATGCACCCGACGAGCAGCGGCGGCGAGGGCAGCGCGACCAGCGGTCGCAGCGTCTCGTCCAGGCACCGGGCGGCGATCGGGGTGAGCAGGTTCATCCCGCGCAGCACCAGCAGGTGCGGCCGGTCGCCGGCGCCGGTGAGCAGTCGCGTACCAGGAGGCGTCCGGGCGCTGCTCTGCTCGGGTGCGCCGCTCCGCTCAGCCGCAAACGATCTACAGTCCACGGTCACGACCCGACCCGACCCGTACGCCTGCCGGAACTCGTTGATCACCAGAGTCTGCTTGCCCACTCCCGGCTCGCCGATCAGCAGGTGGTTACGGCCCTGCTGGATGCTGACGACCACCTCCCGCCGCGCCCGCAGGAACGGGGACAGCAACTCCCGATTCGCCCGGATCCGCGCCTCGGCGTGCTCCTTCTGGGCGTGGCCGGGTCCTCTGAGGTCCTGCGCGTAGTCGCGTCGAACCATCGGTGCGACGTGCGAACCCTGACGCCGGACAGCCTCGGCCGGCTCGGCCGACCGCTGGGCACCGGTCGGCGCCCCCGTGAGCAGGCATCCGACCACGTCATCGCCGAGCTGGACCGCCTCGGTCACCACCTCGGCGCAGCCGCCGGAGGGCAGCTCCACATGCTGGCGGGCGAAATCCCGCAGCGACAGGCTCGCCAGCACCAGGTCGCTGAGCACCCGCAGGTCGCCGACCTCCAGGTGGCAGGCCGCGACGTTGGTCAGGACGTAGTCCCCGTCCGTGGCGAGCACCCAGGCCTTGTCCTGGCCGGCGTGGCCGGTACGGTCGTCCCCGCAGGCGCGGGCGAAGCGGTCGAGGATCGTCTGTGACCGCCGGTGGGGTTCAGCTGCCATCCGCTCGGTGACCTGACGGGCGAGCAGCTGCGCCACCGCAGGTTGCAGGGTCGTCTCGTCCGACTGGTGGCAGATGACCACCACCACGCCGCGGACGTCGCGGCTGTGCGGATCCACCACCAGCGCGGCGGCCTCGCCGAGACACCTCAGCTGGGAGTGGTAGTGCTCCGGACCGCTGATCGCGATATCGGTCTGGTCATGCAGGGAGATCGACGCGGCGGTGGTACCGACGGCCTGCTCGGCGTAACCGTAGCCGGGCACGAACAACACCCCGTCGAGCAGCCCGGCAAGGGCACGGTCGCCATCCCGGCGGACCCGCACCACCCCTGCGGTGTCGACCAGCACCAGCGAGGCGGCAACCTCGGCGCTCCCGGCGAGGAAGCCGTCGAACACCTCCTCGGCGCAGGTCACCAGAGGCGTAACCTCGGGGTGGCCCAGGAACCGTGCCCTGATGCGGTCAGGCTCGATGCCGTACGCGCGCGACCGCTCCCATGAGGCCAGCACGGCCGGCCGCACGACATCCCGCCAGACCACACCCTGCCCCGCGGTCAGAAACGACCGGCGCGCCGCCTCAACCTCGACGAGCCTCGGCATGCGGCAGAGTATAAGAGCACCGCAGTGGGCGTCACCTGAGCTTTATGCGCGTCGCGGGAGCTTTGCGGGTGGACCGGGCGGCTGGACCGCCTCCGGCGCGCCGAGCCGCGCGGCCCACCACCAGGTCAGGCCACGCAGGTCAGTGCAGCTCAGGTCAGCGGCCGGCGGAGGTCTCGGCGAGCTCCGCGTAGAAGATCCCGGTCGACTGCCGGGTCACGCTGCCGCCGGCCACGACCCGGTGCCGGCCGGCCGGCAGCAGACCGTTGGTCCAGCGGGTGAGGATCGTCCCCGAGAACACCTGCAACGCCCCGGGCACGACGGGCACCGGGATCCAGGTGCCGTCGGACCGCCACGCCGCATCGGGGGTCCGGGGGTCGCCCCCGGGCAGACATAACGGCTGATCGGAAGCCGCCCGAGGGGCGGCGAACAGCCGAAGCCAGCGCGTGGAGACGAGGGGACTTGAACCCCTAACCCCTGCCTTGCAAAGGCAGTGCTCTGCCAATTGAGCTACGCCCCCGAGGGACGCACTCCGGCCGGGACGGAACCATTCGACGATGACCACCTCGGCGAAGCGCTTCACAAGCGTACGGCATGACGGTCTCCTCGGACGTTGGTCCGGCACGGGAACCACCCGGGAACCATGGGGGGACACCGATGCTCGGGTTGATCCGATCTTCCGGCGATCACAGTGCCCGCCTACGACCATCGTGCCCCGCGGGAGCCCTGTGGATAACCGGGCCGCGACTCCCCCAACCGCCACCCTGTGGATAACCGGCCCGTCGGTCAGGACCGGCGCAGGGTCGGATCGATGAAGGCCAGCCGCTCCCGCACCTTGACCGCGAGATCCCGGAAGTCGGAGTAGCACCGCCGCACCGCGCTCTGCGTACCGCCGAGCGCGCCGTCTCCGGCCCGCAGTTCGAACATCGGCTTACGGGCGTCGTGCGCCAGCGGGATCAGGTTCGCGTAGTGCCCCAGAGTGGCGATCTCGAAGGAACGGTCGTGCGGTCCGGGGTTCCCGCTGGTGAGCACCGAGGTCGCGAACACCTCGGGAATCCGGTCGAGCCACCGGTCGTGCGCCTTTGCCGGCCGGTCGGTCCGCGTCGGCGGCTGCATCACGATGTACCCGATCGGCATCATCAGCCCGCGCGGAGCCGAGATGCGCGCGGGAATCTTCGGCAGCACCGTGCCCTGCCAGGTGGAACGCCACTCCCGCAGCGTGGGGCCGAGGTTGCGCAGCCCCCGCAGCGAGAACAGGTCCGCCACCAGTGGCATGAGCACGGTGTCGGCGGACAGCAGCGCGGCCCGGTTGATGGCCCCCAGATTGGGCCCCACGTCGATGAGCACGATCTCGGCGCCGACCAAGCGGGCACCATGGTCGATGACCCGGTGCAACGCCGTCGTCGTACGCAGCGCCGCAATGTCCTTGCCGAGGAAGCTGTTCGGCCAGGCGGCCGACAGCCGGTCCTCGAAGACGCTCAGCTCGACGTCACCGGGCAGCAGCCACAGGCCGTCCTCGATCGTCACCGGATCGAAGAGCGCGACGTCCCCGACCCCCTCCATGATCGGCCCAATCGCCGTCGCCATCGTCCCCGTACCGGGGACAATCCGAACCAGGCGCGCGTCGAGGTCGATGATGGACTTCGGCGCGGACGACGCGGTGACCTCCGGCTCCTCCCACAGCTGGGTCAGCTCGTCCTCGTCGAGGAACTGGGCGGTCAGGTTCGCCTGCGGATCGAGATCGACCGCGAGCACCCGGTGACCCATGCGCTGCAGCATGTGCGCCAGGTGGTAGGCAAGGGTCGTCTTACCGACGCCGCCCTTGTTGTTGAACAAGGCCATCGTGATCATGAAAAGCTCCGGCCGCGATCCCCACGTCGCCCGCGCGCCGCCTCACCCCAGTTGTCCCTGTTGTCCAACACGGCAGACATTGTCGCGCTAGCCGGAAACCTCAGAAGAAGCCCGCCCCGTCGCGGGTCCCGCCAGCCCGGTCCGGGACGCCGAGCAGCCGGCCGGTCAGTCCGAGAAAGCGCCGGTCATTCCCAGGGGGCGAGGGTGGGCCAGTCCGGCCGGTCCGGGTCCCGGCCGGCGAGCCAGCGCAGCGTCGGCCTGGTGGGCGCGTCGACGACCACGCGCCGCTGCCCGCGACCGACGGCGGTCGACGGCCGGTCTCCCGGCGCCAGCACGACGGTGATCTCCGAGGGTACTCGGGCCGGCAGCCCGCGCAGGGTCCACTCCCATTCGGCCTGGACATAGGCCGGGCTCAGGTCCGCCCAGCCGGGACCGCCGAGATCGGCGAGATCGAGGTCGACGAGGTGTATCTCGGTCTCCCGCCAGCGGAGGAAGACCAGATCAGCAAGGGTCGTCAGGCCATAGGTGGCGGTGTGCCCGAGACCCGTGCGCCAGACGTCGATCTGCACGCCGTCCCAGGCCCGCTCCAGCCGGGTCACCGCGGCCACCAGGTCGTCGCGGACCTGGGCGGCGGGCAGATCGCAACCGGCGGCGATGCCGTCCTCCCGCTGCTGCGCGCCCCCCGGGTACTGGGCCCGGATCCCACCGGCCCGGGCGGCTTCGACCATGCGGGTGTGACTGTCCGCGTTGCGGGCCAGGTGGGTGAGCAGGTGACCGACCGCCCAGCCCGGCAGGCCCGACGGACGGCGCACGACGACGTCGTCCAGCCGGCCGGCCACCTCCAGTAGACGCCGATGGGCCGCTGCACATCCGGCGAGCCGATCGTGCGGAACCACCGAGGGGAGGTAGGAGGGACCGGACGGCGGCGACGTGTCGATGCTCGACTCCTGAGCGATGCTCACACCCGCCCCGGAGTCGGCATCAGCTCCCGCGCCGGGGACGATGGCGTCGGACGGTCGGGGCGAGGTCGGGGTGGTCATGGTTCTACGGTGCCTCCCGACGCCACCACACGCCAGGTCAAGCCTCCTACCAGCGTCTTTACCCGCAGATTCCTTATAGTCGGCACACGCCACGCTCGAGATCCGGGCCGCGTCCGACGCTCCCTCGATGGCCGACGTAACGCGGTGGAAACAGCTCCGAGCGAAAATACCCAGAGGAAGATACGGAAAGCATGCACACGGATACCCGGCGGAAGGATGAGCGGATGTTCACAACTCCTCGCTTCCTGCAGGGCATTGTCCCCTTCGAGGGCAAAGGTCTGGATGTTCCGATTTCGCTTGGCTCGTCGTTCAGCTACGTCGTCCCAGCCGGCATCACCGCCCAGCCGCTCTACTTCCGGGGCGGCAACTCGACGGACGAACTGATCTGCCCGATCCTCCTGCGGAACGGGGTTCCCATGCGCTTCTTCCCGATCGGAGCGCGGGGTTCAATCCACGTGCCGCTGCGCGTCGTCGAGGATCTGGTGTCGGAGACGCACATCGAGCTGCACCTCGCCGCCCCGGCCGGGCTGGTCGGCACCCTGGTCGCCGACGTGGGCCTAGTCGAGCTCTGAGGCTGAGGCCCTGAGCTGGAAGCTTCGGCGGGCTGACCCCCCGGGCCGGGCTGGCACCCCGGCCTTGCCGCGGACCTCAGCGCCCGCCGGCCGGGGTGCCCGCCGCGGAGGTCGCCTCCCGCCAGAGGTCGATCTCCTCCTTGCCCCTGCTGCGGCGCCGGACGGCGGTCAGCGCGGCTCCGGCGCTCGCCAGTAGAGCCAGCACGGTCACCTTGCGAACCATCTCGTCTCCTTCGTAGGCCACCTTCACCCAACGGTATCCCGCCCGCCGGCACCGTGGCCGGACCGGGTCGCATCGCCCTGATCAACGTCACCGCAGGCTGATCAACGCCGCAGCAGGCCGCGCAGCCGGGATCGGGCCGGCCAGGACGGCGGGGGTCCCGACACCGCATAGGCCGGGAACACCCGCTCGGCCACGTCGACCAGCATCGCCACGTCGATGGGCCGAAGCACGACCCCGGCGGAGAGCACGTAGTCGGCCACCCCGGTGGCAGGCAGCAACAGCACGCCCTCGACGAGGGCCAGGCCGGCGGGAAGATCCGCGCGGGCGAAGGCCACGACCGGCTGGACCTCCAACTGCCAGCCCGCCGGCAGTTCCGCGAGGAGCTGCGCGGTGGCCTCCTCGCCCATCCACGCGACCAGCCCCAGCATCGCCCGCAACGGAACCTTGCCGGCCCAGACCCCGGCGGCGTTCTGGCGGATCGGTCCCGGATGGGCGTCGGTCTCGATCACCCAGGCCCCGGACGGCCCGATGACGAGATGGTCGATATTGCCGGCCGAGTCGGCCAGCGCGCGGTCGTGCAGGACGGTGTAGCCGGCCCGGACCAAACGGTCCAACGCCCGTGCGGTGCTGCGTTCGGCCTCCGCGTCCTCGCGCCAGGCCTCGATCTCCGGCGGGGACCGGAGAAACCGGGTCGCCGCGACGAGGACCACCACGACGGCCGAGATGATCGCGAGCTGCACGGCCACGAGCGCGGGCAGCCCGACCAGGAGGCTGACCACGGCGACGACGAGGGCGACGGCACCCGCTGTCGCCCCGGCGACGGCCATCGCCCGCCGTTTATGATCACCGCGCTCGGCGACGTACAGCTGCTTGCGCCGCAGGTACTCGGCCATGGCCGAACGTCCCGCTGACTGCCGATCGGACACGTCCGCGGTCACCACCTCCCGGCGCCGTCCCGACGCCGTTGCGCTCGGCGTTGTCTCCGGGCCCGGAACCGGCTCCGCCGTCAGTCAATCACGGCGTGCTACTGACTCCCGGTCCGTCCCGGTCACCATTCCATCGAATACACAACAGCGACAGGGTCAAGGGCGTGGAATATGCGAGGGAGAAGCACGTTGAAAACACATCTATACCACCCATCGGCGAGCTGGCCGAGGCGACACCGAGTACGGCGGCCGGGTAGGGGGCCGGCAGCGTAGGGGAGAACCCACCAGAGGCCGCCGCCGGGCGCGGTGTCGAACAGTTGCAGTGCCGGAGAGGAGCCACAGGATGCCACGCCACGTGACACCCGAGGGGATCCGGAATGACGAGCCGCAACCACCACACCCTCACTCACAGCCACAGCGGCGGGCGATCGACACCGACCAGGTACGGGCCTTCGCGGCCGGCTGCGTCACGCCGGTCCACGGGACAGGCGATGAGGCGGCCCGGGGGGACGGCCATAGGGATACCCGGGGGAACGGTGGCCCGACGGTACCGGGAGGATGCGTCGGCATCGAGACGGAGTGGCTGGTCGTCGACACGCAGGCGGTCCACTGCCTGATCCCGCCGGCCCGCACGCTGGCGTCCCTCGCCCGGATTCCCGGGACCACCCCGGGCCCCGGCGGGCCGGTCCTGCCCGGGGGCAGCCGCATCACCTTCGAGCCTGGCGGCCAGCTGGAGCTGTCCGGGCCGCCGGCCGAGCTCACCGCGGCCGTGCGGGCGACCTCCGCCGATCTGAACCTGGTCCGCTCCGCACTGGCGGTGGACGGCCTGGCCCTCGTCGGCATGGGGGTCGATCCCCTGCGCGTCGGGATGCGGCAGACCACCGCGTCCCGGTACGCGGCGATGGAGGAGCATTTCCGGACCGGGGGCGGGGCGTCCGGCACGGTGATGATGTGCTCGACCGCCTCCGTCCAGGTCAACCTGGACCTCGGCGGCTCGCCTGCCGAGGCGGCGCGGCGGTTCCAACTCGTCCACGCTCTCGGCCCGGTCCTCACCGCCCTGTTCGCCGCCTCACCCGCGTACGCCGGCCGCCGGACCGGATGGCGGTCGACCCGCCAGGCAGTGTGGGACGGCATCGACGCGAGCCGGACCCGGCCCGTCGCGGCCGCCCTCACGGCCCCGGGGTCCGGCGACACCGAGCCCGATCTCGTCGACCTGTGGGCGCGGTACCTGCTCGACGCCAAGCTGATGATGGTCGGGAATCCCGCTGGGACCGGCAACCCCAAAAACGATCATCATTTCGTCGCGGTCCGGGACGGCTCGACCTTCGGGGACTGGCTCGCCGGCCGCGGCCCGGTCACCCGTCCCCCGACCCGCGACGACCTCTCTTACCACGCGACCACGGTGTTCCCGCCGGTCCGACCGCGTGGCTGGTGGGAGCTGCGCTACCTCGACGCGCAACCAGGTGACGGCTGGCAGGCCGCCGTCGCGATGCCGACGGTACTGCTTGACGACCCGGTCGCCGCGGACGGAGCGTTCGAGGCGTGCCTGGCCGTCGCGCATCGCTGGCCGGCCGCGGCGATGCTCGGCATGGCCGACGAGCCCCTGCGACGCGCGGCGGTGCGCTGCGTCGACCTGGCCGTGAGCGCCCTGCGCCGCGGCGGCGCGACCGATCTCGCCGAGACGGTCGAGTCGTTCGCCGGGCGCTACCTCGACCGCGGCCGATGTCCGGCCGACGAACTGACCGAACGACTTCTCGCGATCGGCCCGGCCGGTCTGCTGCGTGAGGAGGCCCACCGGTGCGTCTCACTCGTCTGACCCAGTCCCCGGCCGACCCGGCCGACCCGGCCGACCCGGCCGACCCAGCCGACCGGGAGACCGCCGCCGCCCAGGAGGCGATGCCGACCCAGGAGGCGATGCCGACCCAGGAGGCGATGCCGACCCAGGAGGCGATGCCGACCCAGGAGGCGATGCCGATCACCGCCGACACCGTCGCCGACGCCCTCCGGGCCGCGCGCCGGCGTTCACTCACGTACACCGACATCGCCGCGGAGGATCTCCTCCGCCAGCACTCGCCGCTGATGTCCCCGCTGGTCTGGGACCTCGCTCACGTCGGCAACTACGAGGATCTCTGGCTGGTGCGCGCGCTGGCCGGCGGCACCGGGACGCGGCCGGGGCTCGACGACATCTACGACGCGTTCCGGCACAGCCGCGCGAGCCGCAGCCGACTGGCCCTGCTCGGCCCCGCCGAGACCAGGGCGTACCTGCACGAGGTCCGCGGCCGCACCCTCGACCTCCTCGACCGGTTCGGACCCGACCGGTTCGGACCCGACCGGTTCGGACCGGTGGCCGGCGCCACCGCGGAAACCGCTGCCGTACCGGAGCGGGAACGGCTGCTCGCCGACGGCTTCGTCTACGGCATGGTCGTGCAGCACGAGCACATGCACGACGAGACGATGCTCGCCACGCACCAGCTCCGCCAGGGACCGCCGGTACTCGCTCCCGGCGCGGCGCCACCGCCCGGCCGCCGGGTGCCGCGGCCGGAGGTCCTCGTGCCGGCCGGCGAGTTCACCCTCGGCACCAGCACCCATCCCTGGGCCTTCGACAACGAGGGTCCCGCCCACCGCGTCCACCTCCCCGCGTTCTGGATCGACACCATCCCCGTCTCCAACCGGGCGCAGATCGCCTTCATCGACGCCGACGGCTACGACGACGAGCGGCTCTGGTCGGCGGCGGGATGGGAATGGCGCCAGACGGAGGGCCTGAGCGCGCCCGCGTTCTGGTGGCGCGAGGGCGGCACCTGGCTGCGCCGCCGGTTCGGCCGGGTCGAGCCGGTTCCGCTCGACGAGCCGGTCCAGCACGTGTGCTGGTACGAGGCCGAGGCGCATGCCCGCTGGGCCGGCAAGCGGCTGCCGACCGAGGCCGAGTGGGAGAAGGCCGCCGCCTACGACCCGGTCACCGGACGTTCACGGCGGTATCCGTGGGGGGACACCGATCCGACTCCGGAGCGTGCCAACCTGGGCAACCGGACGAGCGGCCCGGCCCCCCTGGGGGCCTATCCCGCGGGCGCGAGTCCCTGCGGAGCCGAACAGATGATCGGGGACGTCTGGGAATGGACGGCGAGCGGGTTCACGCCGTACCCGGGCTTCGCGTCTTATCCCTACCGGGAGTACAGCGAGGTCTTCTTTCCGAAGGCCGGGCGGGAGTCGTCCTTCCGCGTCCTGCGCGGGGGCAGCTGGGCGACGGACGCCGTCGCCGTCCGCGCCACGTTCCGGAACTGGGACTACCCGATCCGCCGGCAGATCTTCGCCGGATTCCGGCTGGCCCGCGACGCCGGGTGACGAGCGAGCACGTGTGCGAAGGAGACCTCGGTGTGTCGGCACCTCGCCTGGATCGGAACGCCACGGACCCTGGCGGGGCTGACCCTGGAGCGTCCGTACAGCCTGCTGCGCCAGTCGTGGTCGCCGAGGCGGATGCGCCACGGCACGGTGAACGCCGACGGGTTCGGAGTCGGCTGGTACGCCCCGGCACTGCGGGCGGCGCCGGCCCGGTTCCGCCGGGCCGTGCCGATGTGGACGGACGCCTCGTACGCCTCGATCGCCGGCGCGGTCGCCTCCGGCTGCGTGCTGGCGGCCGTGCGTAGCGCCACCGTCGGCATGCCGGTCGAAGAGAGCGCGACGGCTCCCTTCACCGACGGCCACCGGCTGCTCAGCCACAACGGCCGGGTCGACCCGGTGGCCGTCCGGCGGATGCTGCGCGACCGGCCCGACGCTCCGGTCCCGGACTCGACGTGCGACTCCGCGCTGCTCGCCGCGCTGGTGTGGGAGCGCGCCGGGAAGCGTCCACTCGCCGAGGCGGTCGCCGAGGTCGTGCTGTCGCTGGACGCGGCGGGTCCGGGCGAGCGGGCCCGGCTGAACCTGCTGGTGGTGGATGGAACCCAGATCGTGGCGACCGCCTGGCGGGACAGCCTGTCATACCGGATGGAGAAAGATGGAGTCCTGGTCGCAAGCGAACCAGACGATGACGAACCGGGCTGGGTGGACGTTCCGGACCATCACCTCCTGGTAGCCGACACACACCAAGTCACTCTTCGTAACATGATCTCCTAGATCGGTTACCGTGGGTTGCACCACGTTGATGGAGGGCACATCCATGACACCAAGGACTCCGACAACCGCCCGGGCGGATGATGCCGTCCCTGAGGGGACGGGCGCGAACGGCACGGCGGAGATCCCGTTCCCGGGCCTCTCCGTCGACCGCCACCTGCACGAGTCGGATCGCACCGTCACGCTGGCCCGCGACGTTCTCGCCGGCCTCACCGCGAGCCCCCGCGAGCTGCCGCCGAAGTGGTTCTACGACACCACCGGCGGCATGCTGTTCGACAAGATCACCCGGTTGGCGGAGTACTACCCGACCCGGCGGGAACGGGCCATCCTGGTCAGTTACGCCGACGAGATCGCGGCGGCCTGTCCGGCCGACACCCTCATCGAGCTGGGATCGGGAACCTCCGACAAGACCAGGCTGCTGCTCGACGCGCTGCGGGCGGCCGGTAACCTCCGCCGCTTCATCCCCTTCGATGTCGACGAGGCAGCCCTGGTGCGGGCGGGTCGCGGGATCCTCACCACCTACCCGGGGCTCTCCGTGGCGGCCGTGGTCGGGGACTTCGAACGGCATCTGCACCAGCTGCCCCGAGGTGGCCACCGGCTGCTCGCCTTCCTCGGCGGCACGGTTGGCAATCTGCGCCCCGCGCAGCGGCAGAACCTCCTCCGTACGCTGCGCGGGCAGGCCGAGAGCTCCGACGCCCTGCTGCTGGGAACGGACCTCGTCAAGGACGTCGACCGCCTCGTCGCCGCGTACGACGACGGTGCCGGGGTCACCGCCGCCTTCAACCGCAATGTACTGACGGTGATCAACCGGGAGCTCGGGGGCGACTTCGACATCCGCGGATTCGCGCACGTGGCGATCTGGAACGCCGAGAACTCCTGGATCGAGATGCGGCTACGTTCCGTTCGGGAGCAGCGCGTCTCGATCGCGGCCCTCGCCGTCACGGCCGACTTCCAGCCGGGCGAGGAGATCCTCACCGAGATCAGCGCCAAGTTCACCCTGGACGGCATCGCCTCGGAGCTTGCGCTGGCGGGCTGGGCGGTGGCGCGGCAGTGGACGGATCCCGACGGGGATTTCGCCGTAACGCTCGCGACGCCGTCGTCCGCCCCCGCCGCCGTCCCGGTCTGAACCCGTCCCGGTCCGAGCCCGTCCCGGTCCGAACCCGGTCCGAGCCGGGCCCGCTCGGACGCCTCGTCAGCCGCCGAGCAGACCGACGTCGCGCGCGGCACCGGTGGAGGCCGAGGTCGCCATCGCCGCATAGGCCCGCAGCGCCATGGACACCGGCCGCTCCCGCCCCGTGGGACGGTAGCCGCCGGCCGCCTCCAGCGCCGCGCGTCGGCTCGCCAATTCCTCGTCGGAGACCACGAGCTCCAGCCGGCGGGCCGGGATGTCGATCTCGATGATGTCCCCGTCGCGGACCAGGGCGATCGTCCCGCCGTGGGCCGCCTCCGGGGAGACGTGACCGATCGACAGTCCGGAGCTCCCGCCGGAGAACCGGCCGTCGGTGATCAGAGCGCACTTCGGGCCGAGACCGCGACCCTTGAGGAACGCGGTGGGGTAGAGCATCTCCTGCATCCCCGGGCCACCGCGGGGGCCCTCGTAGCGGACGATGATCACATCCCCGGCCTTGACCCGCCCGGTGAGGATGGCGTCGACCGCCTCCTCCTGGCTCTCGACCACGAGCGCCGGGCCGCGGAAGGCCCACTGGCTCTCGTCCACGCCGGCCGTCTTCACGACGGCGCCCTCGATGGCCAGGTTGCCGAACAGCACCGCGAGCCCACCCTCGGCGGAGTAGGCGTGCTCGACCGAACGGATGCAGCCGTCTCTGGCGTCGGTGTCGAGGGTGTCCCACCGATTGGTGGAGCTGAACGGCTCAATCGTGCGCACGCCACCCGGCGCCGCGTGGAACAGCTCGATCGCGCCCGGCGAGGGGCTCGGGCCGCGGACGTCCCAGCGGTCGAGGAACTCGCGCAGGCTCGCCGAGTGCACCGTGTGCGGGTCCGGGTCGAGCAGCCCGGCCCGGTCGAGCTCGCCGAGGATCGCGGGGATGCCGCCCGCCCGGTGGACGTCCTCCAGGTAGTAACGGGTGGAGCTCGGCGCCACCTTGCACAGGCAGGGGACGGTGCGGGAGATCCGGTCGATGTCGGCGAGGGTGATGTCGACGCCGGCCTCGACAGCGGCAGCCAGCAGATGCAGCACGGTGTTCGTCGAGCCGCCCATCGCCACGTCGACCGCGAAGGCGTTGCGGAAGGCGGCGGCGGTCGCGATCGACCGGGGCAGGACCGCCTCATCGTCCTTCTCGTAGTAGCGCCGCGCCAGGTCGACCACGAGACGCCCGGCCTCGACGAACAGCTCACGGCGGGCGGCGGCGGTGGCCAGGGTCGACCCGTTGCCGGGCAGGGACAGCCCGATCGCCTCGGTCAGGCAGTTCATCGAGTTCGCCGTGAACATGCCGGAGCAGGATCCGCACGTCGGGCAGGCCGAACGCTCGATCATCGACAGGTCGCCGTCCGAGATGTCCGGGTTGACCGCCGCCGACATCGCGGTGATGAGGTCCAGCCTGGACCGGGCCGTGCCGCCGGAGATGACCGCATTGCCCGACTCCATCGCCCCGCCGGAGACGAACACGGTCGGGATGTTCAGCCGCAGTGCCGCGAGCAGCATCCCCGGGGTGATCTTGTCGCAGTTGGAGATGCAGACCAGGGCGTCGGCGCAGTGGGCGTTCACCATGTACTCGACGCTGTCGGCGATGAGCTCACGGGACGGCAGCGAGTAGAGCATCCCGCCGTGCCCCATCGCGATGCCGTCGTCCACGGCGATGGTGTTGAACTCGCGCGCCACCCCACCGGCCTCGGCCACCGCCCCGGCCACCAGCGGGCCAAGGTCACGCAGGTGCACATGCCCCGGAACGAACTCGGTGAAGCTGTTGGCCACGGCGACGATCGGCTTGCCGAAGTCATCGTCGGTCATCCCGGTCGCGCGCCACAGGGCGCGGGCGCCGGCCATGTTCCGGCCGTGGGTGGTGGTACGGGAGCGCAGGGCGGGCATCTCGACCTCGAAGATCAATTCAACGGCGCTGCTGGCGGGGACCGCCGGCACTGGCAGACGATGACACGACGGTACGCCACCGCACGGACGGGTCCAGCCGGCCGTGTCGCGGGGCCCGGCCAGCCGGGCGGCGAACGGCGAGCGACGGGATCAGGGGCCAAAGACCAGGGATGAGACCCGGAATCAAGGACCCGGAATCAGG
>NZ_CDWWEW010000096.1:0-14448 GCF_977966315.1 Frankia sp. CeRuru1 | reverse complement strand
CCAGCAGGCTGCGGTGCTCCGGCGTTCCCGCCTCGCCGGCTTTCGGCCGCCGGTAGGGATCCGGCGGCGGTTCCGACCGCCGGCCGGCAATACCCGGCGGACTGATCGCGTCGGCGGCGAGCGCCTCCGAGGAGAGCGTCGCCTCGGCGGCCCGCAACGGGGCGTCGACCGCCTTGAGGGCGGCGAGCAGGCAACGGACCCGCAGGTGATGCCCAGCGTCCGCGGGATCGGCGCCACCCACCGGGGCGAGGACGACGCACCGTTTGCCTTGCCGGGTCAGCGCCCGGATCCGGCCCACGTCCGCCGTGTGGAGCAGGCCGTCCGCCCACACCGCCCAGCACGCGCCGGAACCCGCCTCGAGGCTGATCCAGCCTCGGGCGAGCAGTTCGGCCCGGACCTGGGCCGGGGTGAGCCGCAGGCCGGGATGATCGGGGTGGTGGGGCAGCCGGATGCCCTCGACCGTGCCGACCAGCCGGACCCGGGGCCCGTCCGGACCCCCCGGCTGGTCCGGCAGGGGAATGGTCGTTCGGAGGTGCAGCGCCGCGATCATCACTCCCTCGGTGTCCCGCAGGGCCGCCGTGGAGCTCGGTGTCAGTGCGCCGGCCTCGGCCGCGCCGACGATGAGGGTCGGCACCGGCACGCCATTGATCTCGGGGTCCTCGGGATAACCAGGTTCCGACCCGAAGGCACCGAGCAGCAGCAGTTCCAGCTCGGCGAGCTGGGCCGGGCGCAGGGTCAGCGACGGCCAGGCGACCGACGCGGCCGTCAGCTCCGCGACCCGGGCCGGCGTCGCCAGGACGGGGGTTGGTCCGGACCCGCCGGTCACACCGGACCCACCGGACCCACCGGTCACACCGGACCCGCCGGACCCGCCGGTCACACCGGACCCGCCGGACCCGCCGGTCACACTGGCGGCACCGTTGGCACCGGACTTGGGGTGGTGATCAGGACCGGGGGCGGGATGGGAGGTGGTACTCACACTTGCGACGGTAGCTGGTGACAGACTCCGTCCCAATGAACACCGATGACACCCGCCCGCCGTCCACCGTGCCGGTCGACATCGCGACCGACGAACTCGACGACGACGTCCTGGCCCGACGGCTGGCCACGGACGCCGGCAAACTGCTGTTGCGGATCAGGGAGGAGGTCGGGTTCGCCGAACCCGCGACCCTGCGTGACGCCGGAGACGCGCGTTCGCATCAGCTCCTGGCCCGGGCGTTGGCGCGGCACCGCCCGCAGGACGCTGTGCTGTCCGAGGAGGGCGTCGACGACGTCGCGCGGCTGTCCGCGGAGCGGGTCTGGATCGTCGACCCCCTGGACGGCACCCGCGAGTTCGCCGAACCCGGCAGGTCGGACTGGGCGGTGCATGTCGCGCTCTGGCAGGCCGGCGAGCTCGTCTCGGGCGCGGTGGCGCTGCCGGCGCTCGGGTTGACGCTGTCCAGCGCGGGCGGGCTGCCGCCGCGGCCGGCCGAGGCGCGTCCGCCACGGATCGTGGTCAGCCGGACCCGGGCCCCACAGCTGGTCACGGAGGTCGCGGAGGCACTAGGCGCCACCATCGTCCCGATGGGTTCGGCTGGTGCGAAGGCCGCCGCCGTCATCCGTGGGGAGGCCGAGATCTACCTGCACGCCGGCGGCCAGTACGAGTGGGACTCCGCCGCCCCGGTGGCGGTCGCGCGGTCGGCGGGGCTGCACGCCAGCCGGCTGGACGGCTCGCCGCTGCGGTACAACCAGCCCGACCCGCTGCTGCCCGACCTGGTCATCTGTGCTGCGAGCTGGGCATCGGAGGTTCTCCGGGCGATCGGCGCCGCGGGGGGCTCCGGCGGTTGAGGCGCGTGCTCGCGGAGTGCTCTCGGAGTGGTTGCGGAGTTGTTGCGGAGGGTAGCGATTGTTGATCCATGGTTGTCCTGGATGACGTCGGTCGTGGTTGTGGGTCCACCGTGAGGGGCGTAATGTCGCCGAAACCGCCGGCACGGCCGCCGTGTCCGCTACTTTGGTGGGACACATCGCCTCGACGGGGGGTTTCGCGTGCCGGTGATGGGTTACGAGCTCACCCAGCTGCAGATGCTTGAGGCCGAGGCTATCCACATCTTCCGTGAGGTGGCCGCGGAGTTCGAGCGTCCCGCCCTGCTGTTCAGCGGCGGGAAGGACTCGATCGTCATGCTCCGGGTCGCGCAGAAGGCCTTCTGGCCCGCGAAGCTGCCCTTCCCCCTGCTGCACATCGACACCGGGCACAACTTCGACGAGGTCCTCGAGTTTCGGGACAAGCGGGCGGCGGAGCTCGCCGCCCGCCTGGTGGTCGGTTCCGTCCAGGCCGCCATCGACGCGGGCGTGCTGACCGAAGACACCCGTCCGGGGGCCTCGCGTAACCAGCTGCAGACACCGGTGCTGCTCGACGCCATCGCCGACAACAAGTTCGACGCGATGTTCGGCGGCGCGCGCCGGGACGAAGAGAAGGCGCGGGCCAAGGAACGGGTCTACTCCTTCCGGGACGAGTTCGGCCAGTGGGACCCCAAGAACCAGCGCCCCGAGCTGTGGTCGCTCTACAACGGCCGGCACCGCCCCGGTGAGCACATCCGGGTGTTCCCGCTGTCGAACTGGACCGAGCTCGACATCTGGCGGTACATCGCCCAGGAGCGGCTGGAGATCCCCTCTATCTACTACGCGCATCGCCGGGACGTGTTCGAGCGCGACGGCATGCTGCTGGCGGTCACGCCGCTGACCCGGCCCCTGGCCGGTGAGACGGCGGCGCCCCGGCAGGTGCGCTATCGCACGGTGGGCGACATCACCTGCACCGGAGCGGTCGAGTCAACCGCGGCGACCGTCGAGGAGGTCATCGCCGAGGTGGCCGCCACCCGGCTCACCGAACGCGGCGCGACCCGGGCTGACGACCGGGTCAGTGAGGCGGCGATGGAGGACCGTAAGCGGGAGGGGTACTTCTGATGGCCGAGCTGCTGCGGGTCGCGACGGCGGGGTCCGTCGACGACGGGAAGTCGACCCTGATCGGGCGGCTCCTCTACGACACGAAGTCGCTGTTCTCCGACCAGCTCGCCGCGGTCGAGCGCACCAGCCGGGAGCGCGGCGACAGCTACGTCGACCTCGCGCTGCTCACCGATGGTCTGCGGGCCGAGCGGGAGCAGGGCATCACGATCGACGTCGCGTATCGTTACTTCGCCACGCTCCGGCGGTCGTTCATCCTCGCCGACACCCCCGGGCACGTGCAGTACACCCGCAACATGGTCACCGGCGCGTCCACCGCCGACCTCGCGCTGCTGCTCGTCGACGCGCGCAAGGGGGTCGTCGAGCAGACCCGCCGGCACGCCTTCCTGACGTCCCTGCTGCGCGTGCCCCATCTGGTGCTCTGCGTGAACAAGATGGACCTCGTCGACTTCGATCGGGACGTCTTCGAGAAGATCAAGGAGGAGTTCCGGCACTTCGCGGCGAAACTAGAGATCGTCGACGTCACGACGATCCCGATCTCCGCGCTGGGCGGGGACAACGTGGTCTCCCGGTCGCCAAGCACTCCCTGGTACGAGGGCAGCTCGCTGCTGCACCACCTGGAGGAGCTCCACATCGCCTCCGACCGCAACCTCATCGATGTGCGTTTCCCGGTGCAGTGGGTGGTCCGGCCGCGGAACGACGACCTGCACGACTACCGCGGGTACGCCGGTCAGGTTGCCGGCGGGGTGCTCAAGCCCGGCGATGAGGTCGTCGTCCTGCCCTCCGGGCTGACCACGCGGATCGCCGGCATCGACACGTTCGATGGCCCGGTCGACGAGGCGTTCCCGCCGATGTCGGTGACCATCCGGCTCGAGGACGATCTGGACGTCTCCCGGGGCGACATGATTGCTCGGCCGATGAACCAGCCGGCCGTCGGCCAGGACCTCAACCTGATGGTCTCCTGGATGGTCGACGCCCCGCTGCGCCGCCGGGCCCGGATCGGGATCAAGCACACCACCCGTTCGGTACGGGCGATGGTCACCGACATCTGCTACCGCGTCGACATCGACACCCTGCACCGCGACGAGACCGTCGAGACACTGGGTCTGAACGACATCGGCCGGATCGCCCTGCGGACGACGTCCCCGCTGTGCTACGACCTGTACCGCCGCAACCGGAACACCGGCAGCGTGCTGCTCATCGACGAGTCGACCGGGACCACTCTCGGCGCCGGGATGATCATCTAGCCGGTGGTGACGGGGAGAACCGGGGTCAGCCCGGCCGCCGTCCCCAGTCCGGTGGCAGGGAGGATCCGCGGCTGCCGGCCCGGCCGTCGAGGAACGAGATTCGGTCGTTGTTCGCGACCATCGCCGGGCTCGCGAGCCAGGCGGCATAGGCACGCCGCTGGGTCGGGGTCATCCGCGCGGATGGACGCGGATTCCCCGAGGCGTCGAGGAAGTTCTCCGCCGGCGAGGTGATGAACCCGTCGGCCCTCGGATCGCCGGTGTAGACGCGGCACGGCCCGCCGGCGGGGGTCACCGCGATCGGCCGGAGCGGGTCACGATCCCGGCGGGCCCAGAGCCGGCGGGCGCTGGTCTCGTAGGCTGCTGCCCAGCCGGGCAGGACCCGGGAGGCGTCCCGCAGGTCCGCGACGACCTGGGCGGGGCGGGTGGTCGGCAGGTCGCTGTGCCGTGCCCGGATCCAGGCCTCGATCACCTCCACGGTGACCCCGACGCCCAGATGGACGAAGGTGCCCGGTGGGTTCGTCGGATCGATGGACTTGCCCACCTCCCCGAGCACGTCGAGCAGCACCGCCTGCTGCCGGCGGTAGGCGCCGACCGCGTCGGCGTGCTCGCGCAGCACCGCCTCGGTCGCATCGGCGAGGGCGCCGGCGAAGAACGCCTGCGCGCGCTCGACCCGCAGGTAGCCCAATGCCAGGGGGCTCGACGGATACCCGCCGGGGGCCGTTCTCCAGCCCTGGGCCGAGGCGGCCATCTGGTCCTCGAGACGAAGACCGTAGGTCGCGACGTCCTGGGCGAGCAGACCGGCCAGCGCCCCGCCGCGCAGGCCCTCCCGCAGCAGCGACTCCCACGCCTCGATCGGGATCAGCTCGACCAGGGCGGACTGCTCCGCCGCGGCCCCGGCCTGCGGGTCCACCGTGGGACCGGGGACCACGGCGGTGACGGCGTCGTAGAGCTCGTCCCGATAGGTCCGTAGCGCCGGGACGAGGGCCGCCCGCAGCCGGAGGAGCAACGGCCGATCACCGGTCGCCTGCACGGCCCCGGCCAGCCGGGAGACGAACGAGGCCGAGGCCCGCGGATCGGCACGGCGGCTCTCCTGGCTTCCCGCCGCGGCCACCAGCCGGATCCAGGCATCTTCCAGGGATCGGGCCGTCGCGAGATCCACCGGCAGCGGAAGGGCGAGCACGGCCGCGCCGCGCAGGATGGTGTCGATGTGGTCCGCCGCGAACCGGGCGGCCAGCGCCGGGGTCGCGGCGATGGCGTCCAGCAGCACCCCCTGGTAGTCGGTGACGGTCGGTCGGCCCCGGCTCGTGAGCCCGGCTGCGGCGGGGGCGAGCAGGCCGACGTCGTGCGGCGCCGACGGGGCGGCCGCGGCGTCACCCGGCCCGCTACCCGGTCGGTTACCCGGTCGGTCACCCGGTCCGAAGGCCATCCGGCCCAGCCGCTCCAGCAGCGCGCCGTCGAGGCGGGCCGAGGCGAGCAGTGGGGTCAGCAGGACCGTCTCGGCCGTGTCGGTCCTCCCGGCGGTGTTGAACCGGCCGAGCCAGGCGGCGTCGAGAGTTCGCCGGTGGCTGTAGGAGGCCAGGGTGGCGCCGAGGATCCGTTCCGCCTCCCGCCGGTCGAAGCCGAGCGGTTCGGGTGGACGGTGGACCATCGGCCCCCGCGACAGTCCCTCCACCCGGTAGAGCAGCCGCGCGAGCCCGTCGGGTCCCAGCGCGTCGTGAAAGCCCAGGACGAAGTCCGGATCGTTCATCCGGGACCGCAGCACGGTCAGCGCGTCACGCGGGGTGACCATGCCCGAGTCGTTTCCGCCCGTTCCGCCCGTTCTGCCCAGCCCTGATCCGCCTCTGCCCGTTCCGCCTCTGCCCGTTCCGCCCCGGCCTGATCCGTGCCGGCCTGATCCGTGCCGGCCTGATCCGTGCCGGCCCGGCCCGTCCCCCCGCAGCGAGTGCGCCAACGCCCGTCCGGCGGCCACGGCCCGCTCGAAGGTGCGGAGCGCCTCGGAGGTACCGGGAATGCCCGGCGCCTCGCGGGGCACCGGCTGCCGAATCGGGGCGGACGTCGGCCTGACCGTGATGCCGATCCCGTCGTCGACGCCCTCGGCGAGGCGCAGCCGGCGCCGCAGCATGGTGGCCTCGGCCTCGACTTCGTCCTCCAGCGCGCCGAGCCGTTCCGCCGGGTCGAGCGGCAGCCCGGCATCCGCCAACGCCGCGACGAGGGAACGGGACCAGGAGCGCAGCAGCTCCCCAGCCTCGGTCACGCTGGACACCAGCACACGCATCCGATCGGGGTCGACGAGCACCCGGTCGCTTGGTCCGGGCATGCGCGTCAGCCGACCTTCCGCGGCCCGCCGGGGCCCGCCGATCGGACGGGGGACACCGGCCCGCCGGGGCCTGCCGCAACGAACGCTGTCCCGCGGACCTGCAACGCTGTCTCGCAGGCCTGCACGCACCGATCGAGGGCCATGGCCGCCTCCGCCGCGAGCCGCCGCATCCGGCGCTGCCAGATCTCGGCCTGACGACCCTCCCAGGCCTCGGCGCCGACCGCCGAGATCCGCTCCAGCGCGGCGGCCACGTCCAGCCGGGCACGCCGGGCCTGGGCCAAGGCGACGGCCACCGTCGCGCGACGTCCCTCGGGCACCGTCATGCGCACACCACCCAGATCGTGATCAGGTTCACCGGTGGCGACGCTAACAGCGGCCCGCCCGCCCGCGCCCGCGCGGCGACGCGACTGTGGATGACGCAGGTGCCGGTCCGGTCGCCTGTGGATGACGCCGGTGCCGGGGGCCAGCGCCGGTAACGCCGTTCAGCGCCGGTAACGCAGGTTCAGCGCCGGTAACGCAGGAACAGGACGTCGTCCTCGGCGAGGATCTGGGTCAGGGTGAGCGCGGCCGGTGCCGGCCACGGCTCGCCTTTCATGATCCCGAGCCGGCCCGGCCCGGCCAGTACCGGGGTGATCGTCAGGCACAGCTCGTCGAGGAGACCCGCCGCGGCGAGCTGGGAGTGCAGCAGCGGACCGCCCTCGGTGAGGATGCGGGTCATTCCCCGTTCCGCCAGGGCCCGGACGGCGACGTCGGGTTCGACGGCGCTGCCGCCGCAGATCGCGATGTCGGCGACCGCCGCCAGCCGCCGACGCCGGTCGAGGGGTGCGGTCTCGCAGGTCAGTAGCACCGGTCGGATCTCCCCGCTGAACAGCCGGGCACCCGGGTCGAAGCCCGCCGTCGCGGTCACGACCGCGATCGGGGGCACCGCCGCGAGCCCCGCGGCGACGCGCCGCTCCCGCCGTTCGGGCGGGATGACCATCGGCCCGTAGTTCTCCGTCCGGGCGGTGCCGGCACCGACCAGCACCACGTCGCTGAGCCAGCGCAGCAATCGGAAGACCCGCAGGTCGGCCTCCCCGCCCAGGGGGCCCGAGCGGCTGCCCACCTCGGCGGCCCCATCGACCGAGGCCACGAAGTTCGCCCGGATGTAGGGGGTGTGCGCGGCGGACGAGGGGTAGGCGTACGCCTCGTCGAGATCGATGTCCTCGACGGCCTCCTCGGCCTCCTCGGCCTTCCTCGCGAGCCCGGCGGCCCCCGCGGAACCGGCGAACGGGGGTGGAACCGGGAAGATGCGCCGCACCGGGCCGACTGTAACGGGTGACGGTGCTGGTCATCCGATCGGCGGCGAATCCAGGTCGGCGGCGAACCCATGCGTTGTGACATCGGTCGCGAGGCCGCCGGCCGGGGCGACGGGTACGGGCGTCTCCGTACGCTGGGCGGGTGGCGCAGCGTCTCGTCGATCGCCGGCCGATTGTGCCACCCGGGGACCTGGTCGCGGCGCTTGTCCCGCCGCCCCGGTTCGACGCGGTCCGGTTCGCCGGCTACCTGCCCGATCCGGCCGAGCCGAGCCAGGCCGCCGCGGTCATGGCGCTGTCCGCCTTCGCCGACCGGTTGACCGCCTCCTCTAGGCGGTCCAGCCGTTCAGATCGTTCCAGCCGTTCCGGGCATGCGGGCCGTTCCGGGAAGGGCGGCCTGTTCGGGCTCCTGACCCGGGGGACGGGGGCGCCGGGCCCGTCCGGATCGGGCCCGCGCCGTTCCGGGAGCGCCGGTCCGTCCGGAATGCGGCCGGGGGTGTACCTCGACGGCGGCTTCGGTGTCGGCAAGACCCACCTGCTCGCCTCGCTGTGGCACGCCGTGCCCGGCCCGAAGGCGTACGGCACGTTCGTCGAACTGACCTCCCTGGTCGGCGCGTTGGGATTCGCCGCGACCGCGCAGGCTCTCGCGGGCCTGCGCCTGGTCGCGATCGACGAGTTCGAGCTCGACGATCCCGGCGACACGGTGCTGGTGTCCAGCCTGCTGACCCGGCTCGTCGAGGCCGGTGTCCACCTGGCCGCGACGAGCAACACCCAGCCGGAGGACCTCGGTGCCGGTCGGTTCGCCGCCGCCGACTTCCGCCGTGAGATCCAGGGTCTGGCGGCCAGGTTCGACATCCTCCGGGTGGACGGGGAGGACTACCGGCACCGGGGTCTTCCGGCCGCGCCCCCGCCGTGTGCCGACGACGAGGTCGGCGCGCGGGCGGCTGCCGAGGAGGGGGCGACCGAGGACGGATTCGCCGCGCTGTGCGAGCACCTCGCCGGACTGCACCCCTCTCGGTACAGCGCGCTCGTGGCCGGGGTCACCCTGGTCTGCCTGCACCGGGTCGCGCCGGTCGAGGATCAGGCGGTGGCGTTGCGGGTCGTGGTCCTCGCCGACCGGCTCTACGACCGGTCGGTCCCGGTCGTGGCCTCCGGCGTGCCCTTCGGGGAGCTGTTCGGAGCGGAGCTGCTCGCCGGGCCGCACCGCAAGAAGTACCAGCGGGCCATGTCCCGGCTGAGCGCGCTGGCCCGGGACGCCGCGGCGGGGAACGGCACCGCGGGCCGCGTCGCCGGGATGCTGCCCGGCTGACGCACCAGGCCGGGCGCGCGGCCCGAACGTGCGGCCGCCGCACCCGAGTGGGGTGTCGGAGCCGGCGGTCCGGACGCCGGACCTGCCGGAGTATCTGTTCGCCGTTCCGGGCGTGGGTGACCCGCTGGCGGTCGTGCCGGGGCCTGCGACCATGGGTGCATGGGAACCTACGTCGTGCTGCTCGTCATGGTGTTGTTGGTGGGGCTGGCGGTGCTGGGCGGGCTCTATTTCGTGCTGTCCAGGGACCACACCCGGCGCTGACGGCCGGTGCGCTGACGGCTGGTGCGCTCGGTGCGCTGACGGCCGGTGCGCTGACGGGTCAGCCGGCGGTCGGCTCGGCCGGGGGGAGCAGGCGGATGATCACGACCGACTCGCCGTCGAGTTCCACCCGTCCCGGCATGTAGGTGAACCCGTGGGCGGATGCGGCCGGGGCGTCGAACGGGACGCCGTCGAGGGGGACGGCCTGCCGTTCGGCGGCCAGGTTCACGACGATCGCCACGTCGCCGCGACGGACTACCAGCCAGCGGGCCTCCTCGTCGAAGGTGCACGCGACCGAGGACCACGCCGGGTCGGTCAGCGCCGGTAGCCGGCGACGCAGCGCGATCAGCCGGCGGTGCCAGTCCAGCAGGTCGGAGTGACCCTCCCGGCCCGGTTCGGACCAGTCGAGTTTCGACTGCTGGAAGGTCGCCGGGTCCTGGGGATCGGGAACGTCCTGCGGCTCCCAGCCGTGGGCGGCGAACTCGGCGCGCCGGCCCTCCCGCACCGCGTCCCCCAGCCCGGGGGCGGTGTGGTCGGTGAAGTACTGCCAGGGGGTGCGGGCACCCCACTCCTCGCCCATGAACAGCATCGGGGTGACCGCCGAGGTGAGCAGCAGGGCCGCACCGATTCGGAGCAGGCCGTCGCTGAGCGTGGCGGACGCCCGGTCGCCGGCGGCCCGGTTGCCGATCTGGTCGTGGTTCTGCAGGAAGGTGACGAGCCGGTAGGCGGGCGTGGTCGGGGGGATCGGCCGGCCGTGGGAGCGCCCGCGGAACGTCGAGTAGCCGCCGTCGTGGACGAACCCACTGGTCAGCGCGTGGGCGAGGGTCGAGATCGAACCGAAGTCCCCGTAGTACCCCTGCCGTTCGCCGGACAGGGTTGCCCACAGCGCGTGATGGATGTCGTCGCACCACTGCCCGTCCAGGCCGTACCCGCCGGCCTCGGGTGCGGCGACCAGCTTCGGGTCGTTGAGGTCCGACTCGGCGACGGCGAACAGCGGGCGGCGCAGCTGGGCGCCGAGCCGGTGGACCGCCTCGGCGATCTCCTCCAGCAGGTGCAGGGCCCGGCTGTCCTGAAAGGCGTGGACGGCGTCGAGACGTAGCCCGTCGCAGTGGTAGTCGCGCAGCCAGGACAGGGCGCTGTCGATGATGAACGCGCGGACCTCGTCGGAGCCGGGGGCGTCGAGGTTGACCGCGGGGCCCCACGGAGTGCTGTAGCGGTCGGTGAAATAGGGGCCGAAGCGGCCGAGGTAGTTGCCGTCCGGGCCGAGATGGTTGTAGACGACATCCATGATCACGCCGAGGCCGCGAGCGTGCGCGGCGTCGACCAAGCGCTTGAGCCCGTCCGGGCCGCCGTAGGGTTCGTGCACCGCGTACAGACCGACGCCGTCGTAGCCCCAGCCGTGCCGGCCCGGGAAGGCGTTGACCGGCAGCAGTTCGACGGCGTCGATGCCGAGCTCGACGAGATGGTCGAGCTTGCCGATGGCCGCGTCGAAGGTGCCCTCCGGGGTGAACGTCCCGACGTGCAGCTCGTAGAGCACGCTGCCGGCCAGCGCGATGCCCCGCCACGTCCCGTCGGTCCAGGGGAAGGCCGAGTGGTCAACCAGCCGCGACCGGCCGTGAACCCCCAGCGGCCCCGGCTGCCGGGCCGATCGGGGGTCGGGCAGCTCCTCGCTGCCGCCGTCGAGCAGGAAGGCGTAGTCCGTGCCATGCTTCGCGGACGGGACGTTGACCCACCACCACCCCCGTTTCCCGGCGGTCATCTCGTGCGTCGAGTCGCCGGCGGAGCCCGCCACGACCAGGCTGACCGTCTTCGCCTCAGGGGCCCACAGCCGGAGGGTGCTCATCGCTCTTGTCTACCTGTCAGAGCCGTCGGACACGCCGTGACGGCGACAATGGTGACGACATCGGTCCCCGGCCGAAGGCGCCCGGCTGCCCGGCATGCCGAGCTGGATGGCACCGAGATGGCAGCGAGGTAGTCCGACCGGAGGGGAGGGCAGCCGCCGCGCGATGCCTCCGCATCTTGATCGGATGGCACCGTTATGCCATGATTTCGTCGTCGTGATGTTCGACCGGAGGTTCGCTGCAGTCCCGCCCCTCCGCCGGGTCTACGACACGTCGTCCCACCTGCGCGTTGATTTTCGGGTCCTCATCGCCCCTACGAGGGATCGCAACCGCACGCGACGGCGAGGACAGCCGGGGGCGATGTGACGGGCCGTCCTATGATGCGTGACATGCCGAACCTCAACGTGTCGGTCCGGGCGGCGACGCTGCAGGATGCCCGGACGCAGGCCGAGGCCGCCGGGCTCAGCCTGTCTGCGTGGGTAGATAAAACGCTGACCGACGCCATCTGGACGGCCCGCTTCGCCCGGCAGCAGCAGCGCAACGCCGCCCTCGGGGTGACGCCGGAGTATCTCAACGCCGAGTTCTTCCGGCTGGAGGCGCTGCGGCGTCGTGCGACAGGGTGAGGTGTGGGCACGGGCCGGATGGTGACCTGCTCGGTCATCCCTGGCGACCCGCTGCCGCATGACGACTACGCCGCGGACGCCGGGATCACTGATCCGATCCGGGGCACGATACTGCCGGAGCTGATCGCGTGGATGCCGATCTCCGGCTTGGCCCACCCATTCGGCCCTATCCCCCGGAGGCATGGCAGCGGGTCGATCAGATCCTCCGCCGCGTCCGGACCACCCCCACGGGCGTGGGGAGGACCCGGCCGCGAGGATCTCGGCGTCCGGGTAGAGGCGATGTCGTAGATGAACGCGAGTTGGGTGCCGCTGTGCACGAAACCGAGGGCCGGTGAGCATCCCAGCGCGCAGACGGCGGCGTGCACGACGCCATACAGGCAGGTGTTGGCGGCGGACAGGGCGAGGTTCACCGGGTCCTGGTCGTCCCACGAATCGGGATGGTAGTTGCGGCGGAACCGGCCAATGCGATGTTTCTGGGCGAGCAGCTTGTAGTACGCCTTCACCCGCTGCCCTTCCATCCCCCGCAGTTGCGCCAGCGTGCTTCCCTCGGGAACGTCGACGGCGAACCTGGCCCGGTACATCCGGCTCGCGGTCCGGGCCCGCAGGTCGTCGTCGGCCCAGGCTCGGACCTGTTTCTCCAGCCAGGCGGTGGTCTGCCCAGCGGGTTGAATGTTGGAGTAGCTGCGGACGCCGCCGGCGCCGACGCACACGATGCTGGTGCCGTGGTGCGCGAACATCGCCAGGGCCGGTTGTGTGATCGACGTGCCGGGCCCGAGGAGTACGCAGGACAGCGTCGCAACCGGCAGGTAGACCTGTTCGATGCCCCGGGGGGATTTGACGTAGGCGAGGATACCGGTGCTGTCGCGGGCGATCCGAACCGATTCCATGTACAGGAACGACAGCGAGTCCGCGATTCGGGGCAGCATCGCCAGTGTCGGCCGGCCGAGGCGCTGTTTCGCGGTGGCCGCGGTGCGGGTGACGCTCATCAACCGACTCCCAGCGGGGCGAGGCTGAGCAGGCCGGCGCCGTAGGATTTCGCCCGCCCGACACCGTCGAGCACGGCACGGCGCGTGGTGTCGGGATCGACGATGACGCCGATGCCGTCGAAGCGGGTCAGCGCGTGGCGAACCTGGCCGCCGGGCCGGTCGCCGGTGACATCGTCGAGTGGAGTTCCGACGAGGGTACGTAGCGCGAGTCCGCAGCTGATGGCTCGCCGGGTCCACCAATCGTCGGCGTCCGCACCCCGCAGCGGAATGATTTTTCCGGCGCGTCTACCGGCGTTGCGGCCGCCGCGTTTCGCGGTGTTCGCGGCGATCCGGTAGTGCACCGCGGCACCGGCGGTCAGCCGCTCGAGGAACGGTCCGAGGTCACGGACGTCGGCGTGCGCGTATCCGGCGGGCAGCCGGTGGGTCTCGGGCTTCAGTCTCGTCTGGACGAGCAGCCGGGTACGACCCTGCCGGCGTTCGACCCGGAAGAGCAGGCCCGCGAGCGTGCGGGCGTCGCCGCAGAGATCGTCGGGGACGAGCATCATCAGCCGCTTGTGCAGCCGTTCGACGTCGGCCAGGTCGCGGCGGACCTCACGGTGCCGCTCGTCAACGAGGATCTGGACCAGCCAGGCGTTCACGCCGCCTCCCGGTCTAGGGCCATGTAGTCGTAGAGCGCCTGCTGATAGTCGCGGCCCGGTCGGTGGACCAGCCTTTCGGGCAGGCTGATGGCTTGGCGGTAGACACTTCGCTGGTTGTAGCGGCGGTCAAGCGGGGCGAAGCTACGCGGGACGTCGGTGAGATCGGTGACCGCGGCGCGCCCGTCGGCGGGAGGGGTCTCAGTCAGCAGGTCCACCTCGACCGTGCCGTTCCCAACCTGCTGGAACCGGAACCGACCCGGCAGGGGCACCTGGGTCCGCAGCTCGCCTTCCGGGTCGTTGCAGTGCCGCCGCAGCAGCATCGGCTGCTCGGGTGGGCAGGAACGCCGACCCAGGTAAGGCTGCCACACCGGACGCAGCAACGCGTTCCCGATTTGCTCCAGCCGGTCCTCCGGCCCGGTGACGGCGACGCTGAACACCGCGTCGGCCAGGTAGCGACGACGGCTGACGATCGTCGCGGTGTTCTCCCCCGACCGGTGCTTCCCCTCCGCGGTCGGGACCGTGCGCGCCGCGGGCAGCCCACCGCCGACCGTGTGAAAGTCGGTCAGCAGCAGCCCGGGAGCGTCGACCCGCACAGCGATCCGCAACGAGTCGAACCAGTCGAGCTCCTCCCCGCGGCCCAGGCCCATCGCGGCGGCAAACAGCCCGACCAGGCCGGAGCGAGTCGGGAACCCGGCGGTGTCACGTTCAGCGGCGAAGGCGCTGCGTTCCCCCCAGGACTGCAACGGACCGGCCAGACGCAGCACCAACCCGCTCATGCCACCCCCGCAGCGACACGCTCGGGGTAGGCCGCGCCCACCGCCGCCGTCAACAGTCGCCGGTAGGAGTCGTATTCGTCACCGAGGCCGCCCGCGCGGGACACCCCGTCGATCGAGGCGTGCCCGTGCAGCACGACGTCGTCCGTGCCCCAGACCCGATGCACCCCCCGCGCGTAGTAAGTAAGCGCGTCGCGGGCCGCCACCCCGTAGCCGCCTTCCACCCC
>NZ_CDWWEW010000095.1:10197-14895 GCF_977966315.1 Frankia sp. CeRuru1 | reverse complement strand
GATCAGAGAACATGACCAGGTCATCGATCTCATCGCCGACACGCACGAGGCGTATCGGCAGGGTGATGTCGAGGCGATGGCGGCACTCTGTGAGCAGATGTCGGCGGTTCTCCATCCGCAGACGGTGGTGGAGGAGCAGGGCCTGTTCCCCGCGATGGCACTCGAGTTCCCCGAACAGATCGCGATCCTGCAGAGCGAGCACCGCCGGATCGAGGCTGTGCTCGCCGGGGCGACCGACGGCACCGCCCGGGTCGATCCCGCTTGGCCGACACGCGTCATCGATGCGCTGAGCCTGCTACGCAGGCACATCGCGAAGGAACAGGACGGCGTGTTCCATGCCGCCGTCTCGATTCTCAGCAACGAACAATGGAACCGTCTCGGCGAGATCCGCCAGGCGCTGAAGCTCGTAAGTTCCTGAAACCTCGTGCGATGACCGACTCCCTCGCCGGGACGGCCGGCTCCAGGCATCAGATCAGGCTCCGGGCATCGGCCGTTGCGGCGGGGTCGGGCCGGGATCGCTCCCGGGCACGCCGGTACGGGACGTGGCGGTACCGGATATGGCGGTACCGGACGTCGCTGTACCGGACGTGGCGATACCAGATGTGGCTCTACCGGACGTCGTTGCGCCGGACCCGCAGATAGGCCTGATAATCGGCCGCCCACTTCCGGTGGGCGGCCGCCTGCCACTGCCGCAACGCCGGCAGGCCCATCGCCGCCCGGGCCGGGTTGAGGCGCCCCGGAGTTTCCGGACAGGGGATCCACCAGGATTCTCACGGAAAGGAACGGGATCGAGTGCCAGGAAAACAGGAACGCCGCTGGACGGTTCGTGCCGCGGTCCCGCCGACACCACGCCTACTTCCGTTCCTAACTGTGGGTTACCGGCACTATGGGTTGCCGGCACTGTGGGTTGCCGGGACATGCCGACCAGATACCGTAACCTCGTATTTCATTCAGCCTTAACATTCTGGCTGCGTGTTGTCTCCTGTGCTCTGCGTGGGCAGCTGCCAGCCTGTCGGCTGGTCCGGAACGATCGGTATGGGAGGCTGAACGTGGTTCAGATCAACAGGCGCGCACTGCTGAGCAGGGGTGCGACGGCCGTGGGCGGGGCGGTAGTGGCGTCGGCTCTGCTACCGGCCCTGGAGAACGCGGCCCTGGCCGCGCCGCCCCCGCCCACCGGCGGGCCCTACACCGGCGGCTACGGTCCGCTCAGCCCGCTGGCTCCCGTCAACGAGCCGGGCGGCACCAAGTACCTCGCGCTGCCGGCCGGATTCAGCTACGTGGCGCTGGCCAAGACCGGCACGCCGCTGGTGAGTGACCCGAACACCCCGAACCCGGTCAACCTCGACGGCATGGGTGCGTTCGGGCTGGCCGGAGGACGGGTGCGACTGATCCGTAACAGCGAGGACCGGTCCCCGGCCGGGTCGGGCTCGGTCAAGGGCCCGGACGGTACGAAGTACGACCCGAAGGCCTTCGGCGGGGTCACGGTTCTCGACTTCGATCCGAAGACCCGCACGATCGTCAACGACTACATCGGCCTGAACGGGACCACGGTCAACTGCGCCGGCGGCCAGGCCTACCGGTACAAGGGCTGGATCACCTGCGAGGAGACTGTCGTCGGCCCGGCGGACGGCTTCGACAAGAAGCACGGCTACGTCTTCCTGGTCCCGGCGGGCGCGGGCACGACCGTCCCATCGGTGCCGCTCACCGCGTTGGGCCGCTTCTCCCACGAGGCGGTCGCGGTCGACCAGCGCACCGGTGTGGTGTACCTGACCGAGGACGCCGGCTCCGGCCGCGGCTCGGGATTCTACCGGTTCATCCCCAAAGACCCGGACAAGTTGGAGAAGGGCGGGCTGCTGCAGATCCTGGCGGTCACGGGCAGGCCGCAGGTCGACCTGCGGGAAGGGCAGCGGCGCGGGATGTGGCTGCCGGTAGAGTGGGTCGACATCGACAACCCCGACCCGGACCCGATCGTCGAGGCCGAGAAACCGAACCCGACCAGTGTGTTCGCGCAGGGCTGGGCCGGCGGCGCGGCGAAGTTCAACCGGCTGGAAGGTACCTGGGCAGCAGGTTATTCGATCTTCTTCGCCTCCACCAGCGGCGGGGATGTCAAGAACGGCGACGTCAACTCCGACGGTTTCGCGGAAGGCTACGGCCAGATCTGGCAGTACCAGCCCGCCGCAGGGCGGGGCCGCCGCACCAGCGGGAGTCACGCCGACGCCGGCCGGCTGCGCCTGGTGTTCGAATCACCCGGCGGGTCCGTCCTCGACTCACCTGACAACATCACGATGACTCCACAGGGCAGCCTGTTGCTGTGCGAGGACGACGCCGGTGGTAAAGACGGCGACACCCACCCCCTCGCCCCTGGCATCACCGACGTCAACCGGCTGATCGGCCTCACCCAGGACGGGAAGGCCTTCGAGTTCGCGGTGAACTGCTTCAGCGACTCCGAATGGGCCGGCGCCTGCTTCAGCCCGGACGGCCAGACACTGTTCGCGAACGTCTTCGGCGCCTCTGAGGTGGGCAGCGGTTTCACCGCGGCCATCACCGGACCGTGGCGCCGCGGCGTCCTGTAACACGGCGGTCAGGAGCGCGGGCCGCGGCACGGTGCGAGCCGTCGGCGGTGCCGTCTCCCGGGGAGAGCAGCGCATGGCGTGGCGCCCCGGGGGACGGCACCGGGCCATGGCTTCTCATCGCCGCGATGTGAGCTGGATTCGCGTCCCATGCGAGCACAGTCGTGCGACATCTCACACTGGCTTTCGCCATCCCGAGCATCGGGTGACCATGTGACACATCACATCGAGGTCGTGGACGGGGTTCCCATCGGCGGCCCGATGCCGCCGCGTAGCGGCGGAGAGGAGTCACATGGTTGCGACGGAAACCTGGTCCATCAGCGAGCTGATCGATACGGTTCGTTACCCTCTCACCGACCCTTCGAGCCGCGCCTGGCGGGACATCGTCTCGTGGGCCCGGGAAGAACTGCGCACTCGCGGGTGCTGTGTCCTCCCGGGATTCGTCCGGCCCACCGCATTCACCGCGTTCGCACAGGAGTGCGCCACCGTCGCTCCGCTCGCGTATGACGAGGTCGAGACGGTCAACGCCTACAACATCGCGGTCGACCCGTCGTTGCCGGCCGATCATCCGGGCCGGTTCACGATGCGGCGAGGGAACGCCTTCGTCGCCCGCGACCAGATTCCCACCGAATTCGCCGTCCACCGGCTCTACACCAGCGAGCTCTTCCAGCATTTCATCGCCGGCTGCTTCGACCTGCCGAGAGTCCACGAACTCGCCGACCCGCTGGCCGGGCTGTGCCTCAACGTCATCGCCCCCGGGCTGGAGCACCCCTGGCACTTCGACACGAACGAATTCGCGGTGAGCCTGCTCACGCAGGCGCCGCGGGCCGGGGGCGACTTCGAGTACTGCCCGAACATCAGGTCCGCGCAGGCGGAGAACTTCGCCGGCGTGCGGGCCGTGCTGGCGGGCGAGGGCGGCCATCTGGTCCGGCGTCTCACCCTCCGGCCTGGTGATCTCCAGCTTTTCCTGGGCCGCTATTCGATGCACCGGGTGAGCCCGGTCGAGGGCGACACGGCCCGGCATTCCGCAATCTTCGCCTACACCGGGCACCCCGAGGTCGTCGGCAGTGTCGCGCGCACGAAGCAGCTCTTCGGCCGGGTCCTCCCGCGGCACCTGGCGGCAGAGAAGAGCGCGGTCCGCGTCGACCAGCTGCTGGACTAGCTGGATCAGAACGCGGTCGGCAAGCTGCGTCAGCACCGGCCCATCTGCCCCGACCGCCCGTCACAAGGAGCGCCAGACGCGTGTATTCCGACGACAGCAGATATTCTGCCGAGACCATCGACTCCGACGGAACCACGAATTCCTCCGAGGCCGCGTACTCCACCAGGACGACGCGGTTCGACGACAGCGGGAAGATCTCGCTCGACCACATCTACACGCAGCCCGACCCACACGCCTACTTCAGTACCCTGCGGAAACTCGACTACTGTATCCCGCAGCTCGCCAAACCGTACTTCAGCCAGCTCATCCGGGAATTCCGGATGGTTCGGGGACGACCGCCGACGGTCCTGGACGTGGGCTGCTCCTACGGGATCAACGCCGCGCTGCTCCGCTGTGACGTGACGTTGGACGACTTGCACGAGGGCTACGCACCGCCCGGGAGGCGGCCGACCCGGGACCTGCTGCTCGCCCGTGACCGCGAGCTCGTCCGGTCCCGCGACGGGCTGGAGGCGAGCCAGTTCCTCGGCCTGGACAGCTCGGGGCCGGCCCTCTCCTACGCGCTCGCGGCCGGGTTCCTCGATGCCGCCGTGCACGCCAACCTGGAGGACCGTGACCCGACCGACGCCGAACGGGAGCGGCTCGCCGGAACGGACATCGTCGTCTCGACGGGCTGCCTCGGGTACGTCACCGAGCGAACCATCGCCCGGGTGGCCCGCGCAGCCGGTGAGCGCAGGCCGTGGATGGCCCACTTCGTGCTGCGGATGTTCCCGTTCGAACCGGTCGAGGCGACGCTCACGAGGCTCGGGTATGAGACCGTGCACGTCGACCGCGTCTTCCGGCAGCGGCGCTTCGCCTCCGCCGAGGAGCAGTCGCTCGTGCTCGACACGCTGTCCACCGTCGGCGTCGATCCACGGGGGCTGGAGGCCGAGGGCTGGCTGTACGCCCAACTGCACATCTCCCGGCCGG
>NZ_CDWWEW010000095.1:0-9761 GCF_977966315.1 Frankia sp. CeRuru1 | reverse complement strand
CGGCGACATCCACCCGGCCGGTTCCGCCGGGATAACGGGCGACCGGTGCCGGCGGTGCCCCCCGTACGGCCGGTAGGTCGAGGGCGACCCGGCCATCATGCGAGTCGGATGAACCGTACGAGCCGAATGTCCGATGGAACGCCCGCCACCCGTGGAATCTCGGCGACCATGGACCCAACGCAGCCCGTAGCGTTCACCATGGCCGTGTCCCCGAGACGAGTTCCCCGAGACAACCCGAGGCCCAGCATGAATGCGATCAGTAGCTCCCAGCGGTCCACCGGAACCTTCGCGAACGACGATCTGCTGCCCCGGGTGCCGTTGCCCACGCTGGCGGAGAGCTGCGAGCGTTTCCTTGCCTGGTCCGCGCCGCTGCTGACCCCGTCCGAGCGGGCGACGACCGAGGCGGCCGTCGCGGCCTTCCAGGCACCGGGCGGCCCCGGCCCCACCCTGCATGCGGCGCTGGAGCGCTACGAAGCCACCGAGGGCGTACACAGCTGGCTGGACGGCTTCTGGGACTCCCGCTACCTCGGCCGGCGCGACCGCATCGCGCTCAACGCGAACTACATCTTCCTGTTCAAGGACGCCGAGGGTCTGTCCGCCGAGCAGCCGCAGGTGGAGCGGGCCGCCGGGCTCGTGGCGGCAGCCGTCGACTACAAGCTGCGCCTCGACGACGAGCGGGTCGAGCCGGTCGTCCAGCGCGGCCAGACGCTGTCGATGGCGCAGAACACGTTCCTGTTCTCCACGACCCGGATCCCGGGAGCGGCCCAGGACACCGTGCGCACCCCGTACAGCGAGCGGTGGCCCGGGCCGTCCCAGGCCCGCCACATCGTCGTTTTCCACCGGGGAAACATCGTCCGGCTGGACGTCGTCGGGCCGGACGGTCACCCGTACACCCTGGACGACCTCGCGGCGGGCCTGCGCGCCGTGGTGAAGGCCGCCGCGTCGCGGGTTCCGGCGGACGCCGCCGTCGGCCAGCTCACCACCAAGGCCCGGGCCGACTGGGCCGCGAGCCGCCAGGCGCTGCTCACCCTGGACCCCGCCAACGCGGCCGCGCTCGACACGATCGAGACCGCGCTGTTCGCCCTGTGCCTGGAAGACCTCACCCCCGAGGGCAACCTGGCCGCGTGTGACCACCTGCTCCACGGCGACAGCGCCAACCGGTGGTTCGACAAGGCGGTATCACTGATCGTTTTCGCCGACGGCCGGGCGGGCATCAACGTCGAGCACTGTGGGCTGGACGGGACGACGATCCTCAGCTTCGTCGACGACTTGCTGGGTACCTCGCCCGCGGAGCATTCGGCGAGCTCTGGCGCCCGGCCCCAGGGGCTACCCGTCATCGAGCCCGTCGAGTTCGTCCTCGACGCCAGCCTGCGGGCGGACGTAGCCGCCGCCGGCGCGTCGTTCGCGGAGTTCGCCGCAGCGACCGCCTCAACGGTGCTGTCCTTCACCGACTTCGGGCAGAACCGGGCCAAGGCACTGAAGACGTCGCCGGACGCGTTCGTGCAGCTCGCCTACCAGCTGGCGCACAGCCGGGCCAAGGGGCACATCGGCGCCACCTACGAATCGATCGCCACCCGGCACTGGCGGCGCGGTCGCACGGAGGCGATGCGGGTCGTCACCCCGGAGATCCAGCGGTTCGTGACGATGCTCAACGACCCGGGCACCAACACCGCCACCCGCCAGACCGTGTTCCGCGCCGCCGCCGACGCGCACGTGCGGCGCGCGAAGGACTGCCAGGCCGGGCAGGCCCCCGAGCAGCACCTGTGGGAGCTGCAGTTCATCGCCCGCCGCCAAGGCGCGCGGCTGGGGGTGACCGAACCGATCGCGCTCTACGAGACCCCGGGTTGGCTCAAGGCGCGCGACGACTACCTGAGCACCAGCTCCGCGCCGTCCACCAACGTCGAGTTCTTCGGCTTCGGGTCTACCAGCAGCCAGTGCATCGGCATCGCCTACGTGCTACTGCCGGACCGGTTCAACCTCTACCTGAGTACGCCGCGCGCAGTCGCGGACGGGATGTACGCGTTCGCCGGCCAGCTCCAGCAGGTCGTCACCGAGCTGCAGGACCTGCTCGCCACCGACGAGACGGGCGACGGGCTATTCCAGACGGGCTATTCCAGGTAATTGATGATGCGGCCCATGCCCCGCTCCTGCCTTGTCCAGGCGTCTGCGAGCGCAGCCACCGACATCAAGGATGCCCTGACCCGGCCGGCAGCCGGTGTCCCGGAAGCGGATCGGATGGCGCACCCACACCTCACTGGATCCACCACCGGGTACCGCCCTGCCGGGGTGACCGACGTAACAAGGGGATCAGACCGAGGCCCGACTGCTAAACTTGCGGACCATCAGCCTGGATGCGGAAGATCGCGGACGTAGGCGAGTGTCCCGATCCCATAGAGCTACCATCCTGCTAGCACCCTGGCCGGCTGACACCCTGGTCAGAAACGACGCGGTGGGCTCGATCGTCGCCCTGCGCGGAAGCGGCGGCGTCGCTCGACCGTCCGGCGGCCGGCGCGGGGAGCCGGGGTCGGACCGATGCGGCACGGAGAGGACGGACGGCGGTGGATCAATGAGTCTGGCCACCGACCCCCAACAACAGACGATCATCGAGATTCTCCGCGATCCCTCCGCCGTCCGAGTACCACCCGGCGGAGGGTCGGGTGGGCTGCGGTGACCGGCCCGGAGACATCCGCGCCGGCCACGGCCCAGCACCACGAGTCGCCACGCCCCCGGACGGGACCCGCGCCGGAGGTCACCGCCGCCCTGCCGCCGCGACCGGAACAGTTCGACCGGGAGCGGACCCAGGTCATCCGCGGCCTACGCGACCGCCGGGTCCCGGCCGTAGAAGCCTTCGGGACGGCAGTGGACGGGCCGACCCCCGAGGGGCTGCTCCCCCTGTGGGGTCCCGCGACCGGCAAATGGCTCACTCCCCCGATCGGCCGCGGCGAGATCCACCGGGAGCGCGAGGCACCGGCAGTCCCGGATGGCGGGGAACCGGTTGACTACGGGCTGACCATCCTGGACGACGGCGGCCCGGCCGGTGGTCACCACCGTGACGAGCGACCGACCCGGGGTTCCAGCCGCTCGCGGGCCATCTGGACACTCGTCGACCAGGTGCTCTCCAGCGGGACGAACGCCGCGATGTCCTTCGTCATCGCCCGCAGCGTCAGCAAATCCGAGTTCGGGGCCTTCGCCGTCGCCTTCGCGATCTTCTCCTTGATGATCGGGTTCTCGAAGGCCGCCGGCACCGCTCCGCTGGGGATGAAGTTCTCCGACGTGCCGCCACGGGTATTTCGGGTGGCCGGTGCGGCGGGGACCGGCACTGCCCTCGTAATCGGGCTGGTCTCCGGGGTCGTGACGCTCTCCGTCGGTGCGGCGATGGGCGGCTCGGTCGGCGCCTCGCTGGTGGCGATGGGACTGGTCTTTCCCACGCTGCTGCTCCAGGACGCCTGGCGGCAGGTCTTCTTCGCCGAGGGTCGCCCGGCCGCCGCCGCCGCCAACGACGGGATCTGGGCGATCGTCCAGTTCGCCGCCATCTACGCGCTGATCGTCCGCGACGTCTCCACCTCGTGGGCGATGCTGCTGGCCTGGGGTGGCGCCGCCGCGGTCGCCGCCATGCTGGGCGTCACGCAGGCCGGCTTCAAGCCGGCGCCGAGCCTCGTGCGCGAGTGGATCGCCGAACACCGCGACGTCAACGGGTACATGAGCGCCGAGTACCTCACCGTCCAGGGCGCCCAGCAGGCATCCACCCTGCTGCTCGGTACGCTGGGCGCGATCGACCTGGTCGGCGCGCTGCGCGGGGTGCAGACCCTGCTCGGACCGACGACCATTCTCGCGGTCGGGATCGTGAGCTGGGCCATCCCCGAGTTCTCCCGCCGCAAGGACCTCTCGGCCGCGGCCCGGGTCCGCGCCGCCTACGCCCTGTCCGCGGTGATCGTCGCGGCCGGCGCCGCCTGGGGGACGATCTTTCTCGTCCTGCCGACGAGCATCGGGCACTCGCTGCTCGGCGAGACCTGGGAGCAGACCCACGACCTGCTGGCGCTGTCCATCGTGCAGCAGGCGGGCCCCGCGGCGACGGTCGGACCGGCCTGCATGCTCTACGCACTCGGCAAGGCCAAGCTTACCTTCCGCGCGAATGCGGTGCTCGCCCCCCAGCTTGTCGTCTATCCGATCGTCGGTCTGGAGATCGGCGGCGGCACCGGCGCGGTCTGCGGTTACATACTTGCCTTCTGGGTGACCGTCCCCATCTGGTTCATCCTCGTCCGCCGGGCCGCGCGGGAGGTGGAACGGGACACGGCGATCGCCCTTTCCGGTGAGCCGGCCGGACCGGACGTACAGGGCCGAGTTCCGGAGCGCCCGACCCGGACCGGCAATGATGATGTTTCACGGTAACGTACGGGCTGTGCGCAATATGTTCGGCCGACCGCGTCGAGGTGGCGTCCGAGGCGTCGAGGCTACCGCGATGAGTGCTGCCGGGCCAGGGCCGGTAGGGGGGGTTGCGATG
This sequence comes from Frankia sp. CeRuru1, assembly GCF_977966315.1. Classification (NCBI taxonomy): domain Bacteria; kingdom Bacillati; phylum Actinomycetota; class Actinomycetes; order Frankiales; family Frankiaceae; genus Frankia; species Frankia sp. CeRuru1. The sequence goes on along the minus strand of NZ_CDWWEW010000095.1, from coordinate 5,260 downwards.
ATTCTGCGTATTCTTTATCGGTCGGTCGGTTCGGAAAACACGAAGAACCGGCCGGCCTTCTACAGCAAGATTCTTGCGTTGGCCTCTCTCCTCCGGGCCGTCGAGAACGTCGACATCCCGGTACGGATCGTCTTCGTCAATGACGGCCCGATGCCGGCGGAGCGTCTTGCCGTGATGACGTCCGCCGGCGAGGTGCAGTCGGTGCAGTGCGGCAGCAATCGCGCATCTTACCGGTACGTGCTGCGGATGCCGCGGGTCCGGCGCTGGTCGCCGGACGATCTGGTCTGGCTCGCCGAAGATGACTATTTGTACACGGAAAAATCGCTTTCCAGTCTCGTCGCGGCAGCGACCGCGCTCCCCGCGGTCGACTATTTCACCCTTTACAGCACGCTGCGATTCTCCTCGACCACCACCCGCCGCCGGCCAATGGTCCACCGGGACGGCGGCAGCCACTCCCACGCGCCGGTAGTCGACGGCGTGACCTGGGCCAGGGCCGCCGCCACGACCAGCACGTTCGGCCTGCGGGTCGGCACCCTGCTCGAGGACGAACTGCTGCTGCGCTCGATCCCGTTCGTCGGCGGCGCCTTCGACCGCGCGACCTGTCTTACCCTGCAAGGTTTCCAGCCCTTCCGGCTGGCCGAGCTGGGCGGGGAACCGCCTGCGTTCTCCCCGCAGCCCCCCGCCGTGCGGGTCGCTCGTCGGGTGGTGCTGAGCGGGCTGCGCACGACACTCAACGCCGTCGCCCTGGCGCGGCCCGAACGGCTGCGCCGCACGATGCTGGTGCCGGAACCCTCCATGGCCACGCACATGGAGGTGGGTGAGGCGCTCGTTCCCGGTCACGACTGGGCGGCCGAGGCCGAGGCCGTGCAGGCATGGCTACGGGCCCGGCGGCCCGGCCCGGTGGAGACGCCGCTGCTCGGCGCCACTGCCACGGTCACGGCCACGGCCACGGCTTCGGGTACGCAGCGACCCTCCGCCGCGCACGGACCCTCCGCCGTATGAGACCGCGCCTGGCACCGCGAGGGTGGGGGTCTGCCGGCCGCCACACCGTCCGCGCCGCCCACCCGCGGTCACTCCCGCTGCCGCTGCTCCTCCTGCTGATCATCGGCCTGGTCGCCGGCGGGCTCAGCTCCTGCTCGGACACACCCAAGCCGCCCCAGCCCCAGCCCGGCGGTGTGCACTGGGTCTCCGGCGCCAATGGCAACTTCCCCGCGGACGTCAATCTCTGGTCGGTCTTCACCGGCCGCAAGGTGGACCTGGCCGTCGTCTTCACGGATCGGCAGGACTGGACCAACCTGGTCTCGGCCGGCTGGCCGACGCAGGCCTTCACCCGTGACAAGTTCCCCGGCGGCCTGTCGGTCGCCCAGCCGATGTTCCCCAAGGACGGCGACGAGGCCACCTGCGCGACCGGCGCCTACGACAACTACTGGCGGCAGTTCGGCACCACGCTGACGACGTTCGGCCGCGGCGACGCCTTCGTCCGGCTCGGCTGGGAGTTCAACGGCGACTGGTTCTGGTGGTATCCACGCGACGTCGAGACCTGGAAGACCTGCTACCGCCGCACGGTCCTGGCGATCCGGTCGACCGCGCCGCACGTGCGGATCGACTGGAATATAACCGCACACCGGGATCACCTGCCGGTAAGCGGTCAGGACGTCTGGGACGCCTATCCCGGTGACGACTACATCGACGTGGTCAGCATCGACTCCTACGACTCCTATCCCGCCTCCGTCAGTAAGACGATCTGGGACCGGCAGTGTCATCTGCGATCCGGTCTGTGCACGGTGATCGCCTTCGCCCGCGCCCACGGCAAGAAGTTCGCCGTTCCGGAGTGGGGTCTGGTACGCACGACCGGCGGCGGTGGCGACAACCCCTACTACATCCAGAAGATGTACGAGACCTTCACCGCGAACGCCGACGCCCTGGCCTACGAGGCGTACTTCAACAACGCCGAGGAGGGGAACGTGGAATCCTCGCTGTACAGACCGGTACTGAACCCGAACGCGGCGGAACGCTATCTGGCGCTGTTCGGCGTCCGCTGACCGCGCTCGCCTACTCCTGCTGCGAAGCCGGCGGGCACCGCCCGCTTCGGCGTGCCCGGCCGGCGACAGCGGCAGGCCGGGCACGGGAGAACCATCAGGCCAGGGTGGCCTCAAGATCCTTGCGGATCTCCTCGGGGGTGACGGTCGGCTCGTACCGGCGGACCACTTTTCCGTCCGGGTCGACAAGGAACTTAGTGAAGTTCCACTTGATCTCGTCGGTGCCGATCGCTTCCGGCCGGGTCTTCTTGATGTGCTCGTAGAGGAAACCGGCATCGGGCCCGAAGTCACCGGGCGCCTCGGAACGCAGGTGGGTGTATAGCGAGGCCGCTTCGGGCCCGTTCACATCGATCTTGCTCAGGACCGGGAAGGTGACGTCGAACTTCGTGGTACAGAACTCCTGGATCTCGGCGTCGGTACCCGGCTCCTGCCCGCCGAACTGGTTGCACGGGAAGCCGAGGATCTCCAGGCCGCGGCCGTGCAGATCCCGGTACAGGGACTCCAGCCCCTCGTACTGCGGCGTCAGACCGCATTTGCTGGCAACGTTGACAATCAGCAACGTCTGGCCGGCGTAGTCGCCGAGCGAGCGGGAGGTTCCGTCCGCGGCATCGACGGTGAAGTCATGGACAGTCATGGACACCTGACTCTCGATGAGGGCAAGCTGGGACTTCGCGACCGGTCTCCGGCCGCCGAGCGACTTCGACGCTATCCCCCAGAAGTTTTTATGTCATCGAGTTGGTTGCATAACCCGTCAGCGACGCGAACCGGTGCCTCGCGACCGGGGCCCGGCACCGGGATGGCTGGCGCCCCCGGCCGGGGCCGGTCAGGGCCGACCGAGGTGTCTGCGATGCTCAGGGGATCCGGAACGGATACTCATGGGTCCCGCGACGGCACCCCGAGACGACGAACAGGAACGTCAGAGATGACTATCGAACCCGAACTGTTGAAGATCCTCGCCTGCCCGGTCGACAAGGGACCGCTGGAGCTCATCGACGGCTGGCTGGTCAACCCGCGTCTCGGCCATCGCTACGAGATCCGCGGGGACGTTCCGATCCTACTCAGGCCGGATCACGTCGACCCGGCCGTGGCGCGCTCCTCGTCCTGATCCGGCCGAGGACCTCCCTCTGCCCGGGCTGAGCTTCTACCCGGGACTGGGCTCCCGCCGGGTCTGGGACGGGCAGGGGAAAGGACCGGAAATCGGTCGGGGCCCGGGGAGAAGATCCCCGGGCCCCGACCGTCGGTGACGGGAGTCGGCTACTCCCGACCGAACTGCTCACGCAGCCGACGCAGCGCCTCTTCGTCGATCGCCGAGGAAGGCTGCTCGGACTGGGAGGTGTAGGAGGAAGGAGCCGCCGCGGCGGCGTCGGCCTCCTGCGCGGCCCGGATCTGGGCCTGGTGCGCCTCGAAGCGGGCCTGGGCCTCGGCGTATTGCCGCTCCCATTCCGCCTGCTGCTCCTCGTAACCTTCGAGCCATTCCCCGGTCTCGGGGTCGAAGCCTTCGGGGTAGACGTAGTTACCCTGCTCGTCGTACTTGGCTTCCATGCCGTACTGGCTCGGGTCGAACGCCTCGCCGTCGGCAGCCAGCCCTCCCGCCTCGTTCGCCTGCTTGAGCGACAGGCTGATGCGGCGGCGGTCGAGGTCGATGTCGATGACCTTCACCAGGATCTCGTCACCGACGTTCACGACCTGCTCGGGGATCTCCACGTGCCGCTCGGCCAGCTCGGAGATGTGGACCAGACCCTCGATGCCCTCGTCCACCCGGACGAACGCACCGAACGGCACCAGCTTCGTGACCCGGCCCGGGACGACCTGACCGATCGCGTGGGTCCGGGCGAACTGACGCCACGGGTCTTCCTGCGTCGCCTTCAGCGACAGCGAGACCCGCTCGCGGTCCAGGTCGACGTCGAGGACCTCGACGGTGACCTCCTGGCCGACCTCGACCACCTCGGACGGGTGGTCGATGTGCTTCCAGGACAGCTCGGAGACGTGCACGAGGCCGTCCACACCGCCGAGGTCCACGAAGGCACCGAAGTTGACGATGGAGCTGACCACGCCCTTGCGGATCTGGCCCTTGGCCAGCTGGGCGAGGAACTCGGAACGGACTTCACTCTGGGTCTGCTCGAGCCAGGCCCGCCGCGAGAGCACGACGTTGTTGCGGTTCTTGTCCAGCTCGATGATCTTGGCTTCAAGCTCGCGGCCCACGTAGGGCTGCAGATCGCGGACCCGGCGCATCTCCACGAGCGAAGCCGGCAGGAAGCCGCGCAGGCCGATGTCGAGGATGAGACCACCCTTGACGACCTCGATCACGGTGCCGGTGACGACGCCGTCCTCGTCCTTGAGCTTCTCGATCGTGCCCCAGGCGCGCTCGTACTGCGCACGCTTCTTGGACAGGATCAGGCGGCCTTCCTTGTCCTCCTTCTGGAGGACAAGGGCCTCGACGTGGTCGCCGACACTGACGACCTCGTGCGGGTCGACGTCGTGCTTGATCGACAGTTCCCGGGACGGGATCACACCCTCGGTCTTGTAGCCGATGTCGAGCAGCACCTCGTCGCGGTCGACCTTGACGATGACGCCGTCAACGATGTCGCCATCGTTGAAGAACTTGATCGTCTTGTCGACGGCCGCTAGGAAGTCTTCGGCCGAGCCGATGTCGTTGACCGCTACCTGTGGTGTGGTCGGGCTGGGCGAGATGGTCACGGTCTCCACGGGTCGTACGTCGGTGGTGCTCGTCAAGGGGTCGGCTCCGGCTAGGGGTGGTCGTCCGCGCGAGGGCCGGATCGAACCGCCGGGACCGAGGGACAGAAACAACGCCAAAAACGAAGAAACTGTCAGGAACGATAACGACGCTCGAGTGGATCCGCTCGGTCTGAGACCCACGGACCCTCGTGCACGTCCCCAAGTCTAGGGACGGGTGTCCAGGGTGGTCAACGGGCGCCCGCACCAAGACGCGTGCCGTCCGCCATCATCCTCACTCTGCGTAGAGGCATGACGTCCATATGTAGTTTTAGGTGGCGGCACGGCGCCGCGGTAGGCGGGACAACACCGTCCCGCGGATCGTCCCGGCACACGGGTGGGAACGTGTACGGACGGGACGCGACAGAGACGGACGGCGCAGATCGGTTGAAAAGCGGATAAATGGGTGAGTTCGTGGCGTCCGATTCCCGACACCCGCCGACGGCATGGCCTCGCGGCCCGACGCCCGGTCATTCCCGGGTCAGCGC
>NZ_CDWWEW010000094.1:0-14489 GCF_977966315.1 Frankia sp. CeRuru1 | reverse complement strand
GTGGGCCAGGTACAGCAGGTCGTCGACGAGGGTGCTCATCCGGGCGGCCTCCTCCTGGACCCGGCGTAGCGCGTCATCCGCGTCGACCGCCGTCACCATTCCGCCGCGCAGCAGATCGGCGTAGCCGCGGATCGAGGTCAACGGCGTCCGCAGCTCGTGGGAGGCGTCGGCGGCGAAGCGGCGGAGCTGCTCCTGGGAGGCGACCCGGGCGGCGAACGCGGCCTGGATCTGGCCGAGCATCGTGTTGAGGGCCGTGGCGAGCTGACCGGTCTCCGAACGGGCCGACCCCGCCGGCACCCGCCGGTCGAGATCCCCCCCGGCGATCGCCGACGCGGTGGAGATCATCTGACGCAGTGGGCGCAGGCCACGGGTCAGCCACACCCAGGCGAGCACGGCGATCGCGGCGAGCACCGCGAGACCCACCGCCACTTCGATCATCACCAGTCGGTGGACCGTCTCCGCGACCGGCTTCAGCGGCAGCGCGACGAGGACCCGTGGCCCGCGCGGACTGTCCCGGACGACCGCTCGGTACCGCTCCCGGTCGGCGATGACGGTGAACGGTGTGGCACCCCGGTCCCCGGCGGCGTCCAGCAGGGGCGTAGCCGGCGGCGTGGGAGTCACCGAACCCGCGATGCGCAGCACCGTCCCGTCCGTCCGCCGGATCTCCACCAGGTAGTCGGTCGGCGCCACGGCCCGCTCCACCCCGGCCCGGCCCAGCGCCTCCCACCGGGACAGATAGGCAGCAGCCGGCAGGCCGCCCAGCACCCGCGCGCGGGTGAGCTGCTGGTCGATCCGGTCGTCCAGGTAGGCACGCAGCGCAAACACGCTCGCCCCACCCACGATGACCAGTCCCAGGGCGGTCAGCGTGATCAGGCCGGACATCAGCTTCAGGCGGAGCGTCACCGGTTGGACCACGCCACCGGAAGGCGCAGCACGTAGCCAAAACCACGCTGGGTGTGGATGAGAGACGGGCCGTGCCGGCCGAGCTTGCGCCGCAGGTAGCTGACGTACTGGTCCACGATGGTCGGCTCGCCCGCGTAGTCGTAGCTCCACACCGCGTCAAGGATCTGGGTCCTGGACAGCACCCGGTTGGGGTTGGTCAGGAAGTACCGCAGCAGGGAGAACTCCGTCGGCGACAGGTCGATCGGCTCCCCGGCGCGGCGGACGAGATGGGCGTCCGGGTCGAGTTCCACGTCGGCGAACCGCAGCGGGGACGGCGGCACGGGTGCCGGCTCGGCCGGCGGAGGTGACGTCCGGCGCAGCACGGCCCGGACCCGGGCGACGAGCTCGTCGACGGCGAACGGCTTGGTGACGTAGTCGTCGCCGCCGTAGGTGAGGCCGGCGATCTTGTCCCGGTGGGCGTTGCGCGCGCTCAGGTAGACGACGGGTACCGGGTGCCCGTCCGCGCGCAACATCCGGCAGATCTCGAAGCCGTCGATGTCGGGCAGCATCACATCAAGGATCATCAGATCCGGCCGGGCCTCGACGGCCAACTCGAGCGCCGCCCGACCGGTGGTCGCGGTCAGAACGTCGAAACCATGGAAACGTAACGCCATCCGCAGCAGATCGACGATGTTCGGCTCATCGTCGACAACCAGCACACGCGGGGCAGTGGACATGTCCGGCTCCCTGAACGCGACCTCGATGCAGCGGGTGGACGGCGATGCGGACGGCGATGCGGGCGGCGATGTCGACATCGTCCGCGTCGAGTTCATCCGAGCATCATGAGAGTTCGGTGTGAGCCGGATGCCGACCGGGCGCGCCGGGACTGTCCGGCCGGGCGTCCTCGCCGGGCCTGGCAAGGATGCCCGCTCCCGCAGCGGGACTGCCTCAGCGGAACAGTTCCACGCTCGGTAATCCACACCCGCGGGACATGGTTAACACATGATCCCTCTGGAACAGTTCCCCAATGAGATCACTCACGGACATCGACCTGATACGCGATCTGGAGCCCGTCGCCGAGGCCAACCTGAACCGGCATCTCGGCGTCGCCGCTGAATGGATGCCGCACGAGTACGTACCCTGGGGCGAGGGCCGCGACTTCGACAGCCTCCCCTGGGAGCCCGGGCAGTCGAAGCTTTCGAAGATCGCGCAGATCGCGTTCGAGGTCAACCTGCTGACCGAGGACAACCTGCCGAGCTACCACCGGGAGATCGCGGACGCGTTCGGCCGGGACGGCGCCTGGGGAAGCTGGGTGCACCGGTGGACCGCCGAAGAGGGGCGCCACTCCATAGCGATGCGCGACTACCTCCTGGTCACCCGGGCGGTGGACCCGATCGCCCTCGAACGCAACCGCATGTACCAGATGGGCAAGGGCTACGACAGCCGGGACAAGTCCCCGCTGGAGGCAACGGCGTACGTCTCCTTCCAGGAACTGGCGACCCGGGTGAGCCACCGCAACACTGGCCGTTTCTGCGGGGAACCGATCGCCGAGAAGCTGCTCACGCGGGTGGCGACGGACGAGAACCTGCACATGATCTTCTATCGGAACGTGATCGCGGGGGCGCTGGAGCTCGACCCCTCGCGTACCGTGGTGGCCATCCGCGACGAGCTCGTCAACTTCCAGATGCCCGGCACCGGCATCCGTGACTTCGGCCGCAAGGCGATCCAGATCGCCCGGGCCGGCATCTACAACCTGCGCATCCACCACGACGACGTGGTGCTGCCGATCCTGCGTCACTGGCGGTTCTTCGACCTGGAGGGCCTGAATGGCGAGGCTGAGAAGGCCCGCGAGGAGGTCTCCGCCTTCGTCACCGGGCTCGACGCCCTCGCGACGCAGCAGGAAGCGAAGCTGGCGCGGACCACGGAACGTGCCACCCGGCGAGCCGAGGCGTTGGCCTCGGCCTAACGCATAACCTGCATAACCTGCATAACCCAGAAATCCGGGAAATCCGGGATGGTCTCACTGCCCGTAGCGTCCCTACCGGGTGGTGAGGTGTTCGCAGATCGTGTCGACGCCGGTCTCCCGGTCCACCACCAGCCACGGGGAGACCCAGCTCCGGGCCGCCAGCTCCTCGTACATCCGCGCGCACCGCTCCTGCAGCCCGTCGTCGGACTCGAAGGTGTCCAGCGCCCGGCCCCGGTCGGCCCCGGCGCGGGCGAGCGTACCCGCCCGCGCCGTCCCCACCGGGATCCGCAGCAGGACCTGGAGATCGGGCACCGGCAGCGCGAGCGCGCCGAGTTCCAGCTCGGCGATCCAGGCGGGAAACCTCTCCCGCTCGGTGGCCGGCAGCCGCGCCGCGCCGTACGCCGCGTTCGACGCCACGTAACGATCGATGATCACCAGATCATGCGTGCGGACGAGGGCGTCGAGTTCGGGACGGGAGTTGGCCCGGTCGAGCGCGAACATCATCGCGCTCGCCCGGGGAGAGGCCGCGAGCGGCGCGAGCCGCGGATCGCCGGCCAGCAGGCCGCGCACCGCCGGGCCGAGAGGCTCGGTCGCATAGCGGGGATAGGCGAGCGTCGCGACGCTGCGGCCGGCGGCGGTGAGGCGAGCGACCAGCCGCCCGGTCAGCGTGTTCTTGCCCGCGCCGTCGACGCCTTCGATCGCGAGGATCACCCGCCTGGCACCTCCCCGCCACCGGCCGTCGTGAGCCCTTAGGCCGCAGCGTAACCGTAACAAGGACACAGCCCGTAACAAGGACACCACAAGGACACGTCGAAACCGATCGACCACCGGCCGGGCGCTTCCTCCTCCCGGCTGCGTCCCGGCCCGTACGCGGGATACGTCCAGTGGCGGATGTCGGCACGACGGCGGCTCGCTACCGTCGGAGAGATGGAGGCCAGGCGCGGCATCTTCCCGGTGATCGGTGACGTCCTGTTCACCGCATTCACCGCGGCGGCGTTGCTCCGCGGTTCCGGGGAGGCGGGTGCCGACCAGGTGCCCCCCTCCCGGCCGTTGGATGCCTTCGCCTACGTGCTGCTCGCCCTGCTGGCCGCCGCCATCCCCCTGCGCCGCCGGGCCCCGTTGGCCATGCTCGTGGCCACGAGCCTGCTCCTCGGCGGCTACCTCGGCGCCGGCTACCCGCGCGGCCCCGCGTTCTTTCCCGTGATCGTGGCCGGGCTCGCGGTCGGGCTGCGCCACGACCAGCGGACGACGAGCCGAGCCGTGGGGGTCTGCGTTCTACTGATCTTCCTCGGCTCGGTCGTCGCGCTGCTGCGGGGATACGCCGACGGCGGCTGGAAGTTCGCCATCGCGATGATCGGGACGGCCGCATCCTGCACCGTTCCCGCGTTCGTGGGCGCCCTGATCAGACTCAACCGCATCGCCTCTGCGCAGGCCAAGGAGGAGGCGACCCGCCGCCGGATCGAACAGGAACGGCTGCGGATGGCTCGCGAGGTCCACGATGTCGTGGGCCACAGCCTGTCCATTATCTCCCTGCAGGCCGCGGTGGCGCTGCATGTGCTGGACCGGCGTCCCGAGCAGGCCCAGGTGGCCCTGGAGGCCATCCGCCGGACGAGCGTCGACGCGCTGGACGAGCTGCGGGCCACCCTGGCGCTCACCCGGGCCGGCCGGCGGGCGGACCCGGCCGCGGACGACGTCACCGCCGCCACCGCCGCTGCCACCAGCGCCGCCACTGCCAATGCCACCGCTGCCACCGCCGCTGCCACCACCGCCGCTGCCACCACCGCCGCTGCCACCACCGCCGCTGCCGCTGCCACGTCCTCGACGGATACCCCGGAGGGGACCGGCAGGGCCCGCGAGGCGCATGACGAGCCGCCCAGGACCCCGTTGACGGGACTCGGCCGACTCCCGAGCCTGCTGCGCGAGGTCCGGCTCTGCGGGGTGCCCGTCGAGCTCGTCACGCAGGGAGACTCCCGGGATCTCACGGGCCTGCCGGCGGACCTCGATCTGGCGGCCTACCGCATCATTCAGGAGTCGCTGACCAACGTGCTCCGGCACGGGGAGCCGAACGGAGTACGAGTGCGCGTCACCATGGGGATCATCGGCGGCCGGCTCGTCGTCGACGTCACCGACCAGCCGGGCACGGCCGCGCCCCCGCCGCTCCCCGGCGAGCCGCACGACTGGCCGACCTCGACCGGCCACGGGCTCACCGGGCTGCGGGAGCGGGCCGCGGAGCTCGGCGGAAGCCTCACCGCCGGACCGGTCCAGGCCGGCGGTTGGCAGGTCCGGGCCGAGCTTCCGGTGCACACCGGCGGCGGCCGGACGCTCCCCGGCCGGGTGACGCGCTCGTGATCCGGGTGGCGGTGGCCGACGACCAGCCGCTGGTGCGGCTCGGGCTGCGGGTACTCATCGAGACCGAGGACGATCTGGAGCTCGTCGGCGAGGCCGAGGACGGCCGGGCCGCGGTCGAGCTCGTCCGCGCCACCCGACCCGACGTCGTGCTGCTCGACATCCGCATGCCGGTTCTCGACGGGCTGGCGGCGCTGCGGACGATCGTCGAGGATCCCGGCCTGGCCGCCACCCGGGTCGTCATGGTCACCACCTTTGAGCTGGACGAATACGTCTTCGAGGCGTTGCGGGGCGGCGCCTCGGGCTTCGTGCTCAAGGACACCGAACCCGCCGACCTGCTGCGGGCGATCCGGGTCGTCGCCGCGGGCGAGTCCCTGCTCTCCCCGACGGTGACCCGGCTCGTCATCGAGGCCTTCGCCCGCCGGCCAGCCGCCGTCGCCGCCCCGGACCTGCGCGGGCTGACCGTGCGGGAACGCGAGGTGATGAGCCTCGTCGGCCACGGGCTGTCCAACGACGAGATCGCCGCCCAACTGGTGATCAGTCCGGCGACGGCCCGCACCCACGTGAGCCGGGTGATGGTGAAACTGACGGCGCGGGACCGAGCCCAGCTCGCCGTCCTGGCCCACCAGGCCGGCCTCGTCTGAGCCGGCTGGGCGTACCCGGGGCTGCGCCACATTGCGTACGACGATGCCGCCGCTGGACGGACGACGTGAGGGGGCGGCCACACCAGTCTGATTCCCATGATGACAACCACTGGCGAGCGCAGTTCGCCATCACCCGGCACCACCCGGCCCGGCACCACCCGGCCGGCACCTGAGACAGACCGGCCAGCCGCCGTCGACGTCCAGGGTCTGACCAAGCGGTACGGGCGCCGGACCGTCGTCACCGGTCTCGACCTCACGATTCCCGAGGGGGTCGTCGCCGGATTCGTCGGGCCCAACGGGGCCGGCAAGACGACGACCCTGCGCATGCTGCTCGGCCTGGTCCGCCCCAGCGGGGGCTCCGGGACCGTCCTCGGTCATCCCCTGGTGACACCGGCCCGCTACCTGCCACGGGTGGGCGCCCTGATCGAGAGCCCCGCGCTGTACCCGGCGCTGTCCGGTGCCCGCAACCTCGCCTCCCTCGCCGTGCTGGGCGGGCAGGACCCGACGCGGGTGGACGGGATCCTCGACGAGGTCGGACTCACCGGCCGCGGCGCGGACAAGGTACGGACGTACTCCCTCGGCATGAAGCAGCGCCTCGCCATCGGCGCCGCCCTGCTCAGCGATCCGGACCTGCTCATCCTCGACGAGCCGACGAACGGACTGGACCCGATCGGGATCCGGCAGATGCGTGAGCTCATCCGATCCATCGCCGCCGGGCCGGCCATCGCCGGGAGCCGGCGCACGGCGCGCACCGTCTTGATCTCGTCGCATCTACTCGCCGAGGTCGAGCAGATCTGCGACTGGCTGATCGTCGTGGAGGGCGGGCGGCTGGCCTACCAGGGGCCGACCGACCGGCTGATGGCAACCTCCACCTACGACATCGTCCTACGCCCCGAGCACGACGATGACATCCCGCTGCTCGCCGATCTCCTCGCCGGCCTGGCGGTACCGGCGACGCGGCGGCCCCGGGATGTCGTCGTCAGTCTCGACGCGAACCCAGACGACGGACCCGACGGCCCCGACTGCACTGACAGCCCCGACGGCCCCACCCGCCTGCTGGCCAGGATCAACCGGGCCGCGGCGGCCCGGGGCATCACCCTCGTCGAGATGTCTCCGCGCCGGCTCAGCCTGGAGGACCGCTACCAGGGTCTGGTCACCCAGGCCCGAACCCGGGCGGCGACATCACCGACACCGACACCGACACCAGCACCGACACCAGCACCGGCCGGCGTGCCGGCTCCCAGCGGCCCCCCCACAGGCGGGACGACAACCAGATCCACGAGTCCGATCCGCGGGCTGTCCGCCGCTGCGGCGGCCCGTCATGACGAGGGGGCACTGCGATGAGTCTCCTGGTAGCGGCCCGGCGGTCCTTCCACGCCGAGCTGATCAAGCTGTGGCGGCCGAGTACGGCGGTGGCCATGGGCATCCTCGCCCTGCTGAGCGTGCTGTCGACCGTGCTGCTCCTCGCACTGGCCGATCCGGGCGGCTCCCCGCCGAGCGGCAGCGGTGGGCCACCGAGCTTCGACGTCACGTTCACGCAGGTGTCCGCGGCGTCCGGGGTGGCACTCGGTTTCACCGGCGGGAGCACCTTCACCGGCCTGCTGGTCTTCCTCGTCTTCGCGATCAGCATCACCCTCGAGTACAGCCAGGGGACGCTGCGAACCCTGTTCCTACGGGAGCCCCGGCGGCTGGGTTGGCTCGCCGGACGCATGGCGGTCATGCTCGCCCTGGTGGCGGTGGCGCTCGTCGCCGCGCTGGTGGTCAGCATCGTCGTAGGGCTGGCCGTCGCCGGGATTAGGGACATTGACACGTCAGCGTGGTGGAGCGCCGACGCGCTCGGGGAGGCAGCGTCGAGCTACCTGAACGCGCTGGTGGCCGCCGTTTTCTTCGGACTCGCCGGGACCGTGCTCGGGCTGGTCCTGCGGTCGACGGCGCTCACCCTCGCCGTCGGGATCGCGTGGACGTTTCCGATCGAGCACATTGTCCAGGAGTCCTGGAGCGGAGCGGGCCGGATCTTCCCCGGACTGGTCTTCGACGCGATCGGCCAGGGAGGTACCGCCGATGCCGGCTACGGGTCGGCGCTGCTGATCGGAGGTCTGTATGCCGCCGGTGCGGCGGTGGTCGGGGCGGTGAGCCTGGCCCGCCGGGACGTCACGGCCTGACAGCACGAATCTGCCAAAGGCAGACGGATGGCGGACGGATGGCGGACGGATCGCCTATCATCACCGCTGATGGCGCCCAGCCGACGACGGGGAATGGCGGTTCGCATGGTGCCTTCCGATCGGAACCGCGGCGACGTCGTCAAGCGGATCGGACGTTGACCCCGCTCAACCGGCTGGTTCGCGAACTCGGCGGCGCCGACGCCTACACCGTGCTCGGGGTGGCGCGCACCGCTGACCGGGCGGAGATCCGCCGGGCGTACCGGGCCCGTGTCCGGGCCCATCATCCGGACAATCCCGCCAGCCGGGACGCACAGTCCATGCGCACGATGCGGCTCCTCACCGTGTCCCACGAAATCCTCGACAAGTGGCGGGACGAGTACGACGCCCGCCTCACCGGGCCGCCCTCGTCCCCGGCACCGGGCGCGGGCGGCCCGGGGTCGACGAACCACACCGGCCGGACGAACACCGGCACCCGCACGAACGCCGGTTGCCGGACGAGCACCGGTGCCCGCTGGGCTCCCTGGAGCGCGGCCGACACCGGCGGTCACTACTACTCGAGCGGCCATCACTACTCGACCGGCTACCCGCGGAGTCGACACAACGACACCGGCCCCCACCCCATCCGGGCTGGCCCGGAACACAGGCCCACCGACCCGCCGAACCCCACCAGACGGTCCGGCGGCACACGCGGACACCGCGGCACACGCGGACACCGCGGCACACGCGGACACCGCGGCACACGCGGACACCGCGGCACGCACAGGCACCGCGGCACACGCGGACGCGGCAGAGGTCGGGGGCACGGCGGGGGCCAGGTGCCGAGGCGACGCCGAAGGTCGGCAACTACCTGGCTCTCGCGATCCTGACGACATTCCTGTGCGCGCCGCTCGGCGTGATGGGGATCATCAACTCCTCGCGCGCGTCAAATCGGCTCCTTGCCCACGACGTCGCCGGGGCGCGCCGGGCATCGCGTCGCAGCCTGGCCTGGTGCCTGGCCGGACTCGTGTTCGGCCTCCTCTTCCTCGCGTCTCTCTCGGTAATGGCGGGGCTCGGCGACGGGAGCTCCATCGGCTGACGAGCCGACGACCGAGCCGAGCGGACGGCCGCTACCGAGTTGCGGGCTAGTCGGATGGCGGGACGATCCGATCTCGATGATCGATGAGCCTCGCGCCGGGTCACTACCACGGTGAGCGGGCGGTCAGCTGTTGTTCGCCGCCACCCCGACGATGATCACAATGGCCACCAGATAGATCAGGAGGATGGCCGCGAAGGCGATGACCGAGATGATGCACCACTTCTTCGCCTTGGCGGACGCCTCTAGGGCGCCGGCCACATCGCCGGACTGCTGGCGTCCCTGCACCTGGGAGGCGAAGACGATCGCGACGATGCCGGCGGGCAGACAGCACAGCAGGGTGGCCACGATCGACTGCCACAGATAGGTCGGAATGGGCTGACCGTACGGCGGTTGCTGACCGAATCCCCCCGGCGGGTACGGCGGATATCCGCCCGGCTGGCCCTGGCCGTACCCGGGGGGCGGGCCGCTCGGCGGAGTCGTCACCGGTACACACTCCTCCGGGTGAGGGCCGGTGGGAGCGTCGAATACGACGTGCTGGAATCGGTCTCGAAGCCGCCGGCCAAGCCGATGGCGAGGATGACCAGGAACACCACGATGATCGAGGTGGCCGAGATGATGCACCACATCCTGGCCTTCTTGGAGGCGTCCAGCGCGCCGTTGATGTCGCCGATCTGCTGGCGGCTCTGCACCTTGGTGGCATAGACGATTGCCACCACACCGGCGGGCAGACAGCACAGCAGGGTGACCACGATCGACTGCCACAGGTAGGTCGGGATCGGCTGGTTGTAGGGCGGAGGTGGGCCGAACCCACCCGGGCCGCCGTAGCCCAGCGGGGCGCCGTAGCCCTGGGGTGCGCCGTAGCCCTGGGGTGCGCCGTAGCCCTGCGGCGCGCCGTACCCACCGGGCGGGGGTCCATAGCCGGGCGGTGGAGCGCCGTAACCACCCTGGTCATAGCCGCCCTGGCCGCCGTGACCACCCTGGCCGTAGCCGCCCTGGCCATAACCCCCTTGGCCGTGACCGCCGGCGGGAGGGTACTCGGGTGGCTGGGACATTGGGTGCTCTCCTGTTGTCGTCGTGGCGGGCGAGCCGATGAACGGCCCCGCCACCGCGCCTGGCTGCATGACCCCCGGGGCGCTCGACCAGGCACCGCCGACACTCCACCGACGCGTGATCCCCGACCCGTGCGCGGGATCCGTGACGCGAGGTGGGTGGACCACCATGCACGTCCCGGGCTCCGCGCGCGCACATTGTGGCACAGCCAGCATGTCGACCAACCGGCGTGCCGACCAGCCGGGCTCCACGCCACCCGAGAGCCTCACCGCCCGAAACCCCCGAGTTCCGACAAGTCGGTCTAGCACGTCGGTGTAGTGTCTCATCCGAACTATCTAGACATGGCAGCCAGCGTCGAGGGGGCGACCGGAGGCTGGTCCGGTCCGTCTCAGGCTGCTGTGCGACATGGAGGTCATCCGCTTCGATGCCGAAGCCGGGACCCGGGGGGGCCTGACGACACTGCCACGCACGGAGGGATACCCGCGGTGAAGCACCGAGCGGTGGGCGATCCCAGCCCGCCAAGAGTCCGATCCGGTTCCCGGCGCGGGCGTCGCCGTCCGCATCACCCTGCCTGGATCGCGTCGCTGGGCGTGATGGCTCTGGTCGCCGCCGCAGTCGGGTGGACCCTCGTCCCCGAACGCGACACCGGGGGCGAAGGCTCGGCGACAGTCGAGGCCACCGCCATCCAGCACGGGAAGCCCCGACACGGCGATGACCTCCGGGTACAACCCAGCGTCTCAGCAGGCACGACCGGCGGGCTACCCGGCGGAGACTCCAGCGCGACCGTCGGCTCCCCCTCGCCGTCACCCGCCCCGGTGCCCGCGGGCACCCCGGCCGGTACGGCCCCGCGGACCGCCGCCAAACCGACGACCCCCGGCACCGCGGCCCGGGTCACGAAGCCGGCGGTACAGGTGCCCGTCATCCCCGTCGGTGGCGGGGGCGGTTCGGTGCCCGGCGGCATGAGCGGCGTTGCCGCGGGGACGATGACGCAGGTGCGGGCCTGGGAGAGCTTCCGCGGCTCGCCGGTCAACGTCGTGCTCACCTTCACCGACCGGTCGAGCTGGCAGACCATGACGAACCCGTGGCTCGGCTCGGGCCCGGAGAAGTTCTCGACCTTCGCCGGCACCTGGATCATCTCGCAGCCCTTCTACCCGACGGGCGGTGGGGACATGAACTCCTGCGCGAGCGGCGCCTACAACGGCCACTGGGCGGACTTCGGCCGGTGGCTGGTGGCGAAGGGCCGCCCGGCGAGCATCATCCGGCTCGCCTGGGAGTTCAACGGCGACTGGTTCCCGTGGTCGGTCTCCAAGACCAACCCCACCACCTGGGTGAACTGCTTCCGCCAGGTCGTCAGCGCGATCCGCTCGACGGATCCGCAGGCCCGCATCGACTGGACGCTGAATGCGCACAGCAGCGGGGCCTGGGCCGTCTACCCCGGTGACCAGTACGTCGACATCATCGGCATCGACAGCTACGACCAATGGCCGGCGAGCACGGACGACGCTGCCTTCGCCAGTCAGTGCCACGCTGAAACCGGTCTCTGCTCGACGATCGCGTTCGCCCGCCAGCACGGCAAGCAGTTCTCGGTCCCGGAATGGGGACTCGTCGGAAAGAGTGACACCGAGGCGGGCCGCGCCGGCCGGGCCGGCGGCGACAACCCGGTGTACATCCGCAACATGTACCAGACGTTCGCCGCGAACCGCGACATCCTCGCCTACGAGACGTACTTCAACGACTCGGAGCCCGGGAACGTGCACTCCTCCCTGGTGAACCCGACAGAGCATCCCGCTGGCGCGGCCACCTACGCCTCGCTCTGGTAGCACCCCGCCCCGATGGCGGCACGGCTCCGACCGGATCACACCCAGATCACACCCAGATCGGAGCTGCCGGGAGCTAGAGACCGGTGGGAGCCGCGCGGAACCGCTCGATGTCGGCGTCGGAACCGCGCAGCTCGACCCGGGCGACCTGGCCCCGCCCGAACGCGTACAGCACGATCTCCTCAGGCAGCCCGACGATCTCCACCACCGGCTCGCCGCCGTGCAGGGTGCGCCGGCCAGGAGCGTCCGTACGCTCCGCCACGACACCCAGGCCGGCTCGCCGGAACCCGGCGAACCCGATCAGCAACAGAGCGGTCCACATCGCGTCACGGCTCCTGGTGTCAAGCTCGCGAGGCTCCCAGCCGGGGGCGGCGCGGCGGATGTCCTCGGCGTGCACGAAGAACTCGACCAGGTTCGTGGCATCGTCGATCAGGCCGATGCGGGTCGGCTGCCACCACGGCGGCCCGGCACGGAACGTCTCGACCAGCTCGGGAAAGGTGTGGGCCCGCATGGTGGCCCGCTCGGCCCGTTCCGTGATGCCGTGCAGCCGACCGACGATGAGCCCGGGAGCGGCCCACGGCACCCGCTCGCGGGTGACCAGGTGCGCCACCAGATCATGGTTTGTCCATCCGGCGCAGAGGGTGGACGCCGCCGGGCCACGCTCGGCCAGCAGGTCCGCGAGCTCCCGCCGCCGCGCCCGGGCTCCTCGCCGGGTGAGAACCGCTCCTGACCCCATCATGTGCGGCACTCTAGGCGATGAGGCGACTCATGGCGGGTCTCCGGCCGTTGGAAGTCTCCGGTTAGGGAAGGTGAACCGGAAGGTGGTTCCGTCCTTCACCGCGCCGTCCAGCCAGATCCGGCCGCCGTGGAACTCGACGATCTTGCGACACAACGCCAGCCCGATGCCCGTGCCCTCGTAGACATCCCGGCCGTGCAGCCGCTGAAAGATCACGAAAATCTTCTCAGCGTACTCCGGATCGATTCCGATCCCGTTGTCGGCGCAGTACAGCTCCCACTCGTCCGCCCGGTCGACGACACCGACATGCACGGCGGGAACCGTCTCGGCCCGGAACTTCAGCGCGTTCCCGATCAGGTTCGCGAACAGCTGGGTGAGCAGGACGGGGTCCCCGCGCACGACCGGCAGATCATCCGCGGTGACCTCGGCCTGGGCGCTCTCGATCGCGATGGACAGCGCCCCCGCCGCCCGTTCGAAGATCTCACCCAGGGACACATCGACGAAACCGTCGGTAGTCCGTCCGACCCGGGAGAAGGCCAGCAGATCGTTGATGAGCTGCTGCATCCGCTTCGCGCCGTCCACCGCGAAAGCGATGTACTGGATGCCCCGCTCGTCGAGCTTGTCACCGTAGCGTCGCTCCAGAAGCTGGCAGAAACTCGCCACCTTCCGCAGCGGCTCCTGCAGGTCGTGCGAGGCGACATAGGCGAACTGCTCCAGGTCACGATTGGAGCGCCGCAGCACCTCGGCCTGCGCCTCCACCGCGGACCGCGCCGCCCGCGCGACCCCGAGCTCCCCGATCAGCTGGCGTCGCATCGACTCCACGTCGGCGGCGAGCGAGGCGATGTCCGGGGGACCGGTCGGCTCTACCACGTGATCGAGATGTCCGGAGGCGACGGTCCGCGCATCGTCGCCCACCCGTTCGAGCGGGCGGGTGACCCAGGACCGTAGCGCCCGCGCGATGACCGCCAGGAGTATGGCCATGACAGCCGCGCCGGTCACCAGCGCGAAGATCAGGAAACGGAGCGCCGCCGTGACGTGCTGGCGAGCCCGGACCTCCTTGGCCCGCAGGTCCGCCTCGAGGTCCCCGGCCGCGGCGCGGACCGCCTCGAAGCGGGTCTTGCCGAACTCCGGTGACAACAGGCGGGCCGCCGCGGGACCGCCCACCCGCACCGCGTTGATGGCCGGATCGGCGTAGTCGCCGTGCCAGGCCCGGATCCGGTCCTCCAGCACGGCGAGCCTCGCCAGCAGGCCGGGGCGCTCCACAAGCCGTCGGTGCAGGTCCGCGAGCAGCCTGCTCTCGGCCCTGCGCCCTTCGTTGTAGGGCTCCAGGAAGTCCTCGCTGCCCTGGAGCAGGTAGCCCCGCATCCCGGTCTCCTGGTCGACCAGGCTGGAGACCAGCTCGGTGGAGCTCAGCAGAGCCGGGGTGAGGACGTCGCTGCGCGTGTGCAGGGCGTCGTCGAGCCGGACCAACGACGAGACGACGAGACCAGCGACGATCATCAGCACCATCGCCGCCACCATGTAGGTCACCTCAAGTCGACGGCGCAGGCGCCAGACGGGCCCGACCCGGCCACGCTCCACCGCCCCGCTCAGCCCCGCGTCGCCCGCTCCCTCGTCGGTAACGTTCCGGTGGGTGCGCTCCGGCATCAGCCGGCACCCCAGATCAGCAGCAGGAGTGCGACGTCGTCGGTCAGCGGGCCGCCATTGCGCGCCTCCACCCGGTCGATCAGGTCGTCGAGCAGCCCGTCGGGGTTGTCAGCGGGCCAGAGTTTGGCGATCTCGGGCAGCACGCCCTCCCAGCCCAACGGTTC
>NZ_CDWWEW010000093.1:0-14518 GCF_977966315.1 Frankia sp. CeRuru1 | reverse complement strand
GGGGTCCTCGACGGCTGGCGCGGCCTGGTGCGGCGTGAGGATCTGCGCGGACACCGTCGTCGCGACCACGAAGATCACGAAGAGTAGTGCCCAGAGCGGATAACCGGCGCTCGCCCGAGCATCGCGGTGGCGACGAAGAGGGCCAGTTTCACCGCGAGTCGCGACGGTTGGCCGAGCCTGCGTGCTGCCCGCGGCGCCAGCCACCTACCCCAGATTCCGGCTGTCAGAAGTGGGAGGAGTCCGGCAAGGGTGATCTTGGCTGCTGTCGGCAGTGGATCCGGCTGGGCCTGGGGCCTGGGATCCGTGGGCGCGTGGTCCGGGTCGACCGACTAGACGACTAGACGACTAGACGACTAGACGACTAGACGACTAGACGACTAACGCTGTTAGTCGATTCTAGCTGGCAACGTTAGTCAACCGCTTGTCAAGAAGCCGGTGCGCGTCGCGTCTGGGTGACCGGCTGCGGGGGCAGTCGACGCCGCCCTGTTCGGCGGCGTCGCGCCGGATGAGACATTGGGTCCGGATGAGACAGTGGGTGTTGTCCGATGAATCGGCGGCGCTGATCTGGACCGACCGGAGCCGCTCGCTGAGCGAGCCGTGCCGCGGCCCGGATCGGTCCAGCCTGGCCCGGGTCGGCCCAGGTGATTAGTTGATCAGTTTGATGAGCTGGCGCCCGTCGAGCCAGTTGCCGGTGACATCGGTGAACGTGTTGTTCTTCCACGCCAGCAGCCGCACCGCCGTGTTGCAGACCGCCGGGAAGATGTCGATCTGCTTGCCGTCACAGGTGAACGGATGGGCCATGACGTTCGGGTGGTCGCGGGAGGCACGAAGCGCCGTGAGCAGGGCGGCCGAGGTCGGCTGGGCGGTACCGGCCAGCAGCGACCGGATGTTGAGGACGGCGGAGAAGGATCCCTGCGACGACGAGGAACGATCGGCCTCCGGGATCGCCTTACGGAACGCTGCCGTGTCGGCGTCACCATCGCTCGTCCCGACCGGCAGGTAGCTGGAAGCGAAGTAGAGGTTGTCGGTCCGGCCGCTGGCCGCGCGCGGCACCGCGGGGGTGGTGCAGGGGCCGATGAAGTAGATGTCGTCGCGGATGTTCAGCGCCGCCGCGGCCTGGACGATCCGGGTGCACGTCGCTGCCTGGAACACCACGATGATCGCGTCTGGCTTGCCCGCCGCGACCTGGGTCAGGGCTGGCGCGAAGTCCGCCGCGTCGGATTTCTCTGGCACCAGTTTGATATCGGACACACCTTTATGGCGCAGGATGTTCTGTGATCCCTGGATAGCGGCGGACAGCAGGCCGGGCAGGTCGAGGTACAGCGCGTGCACGCTGCGCACATGCCGGATGTTCGTCAGATAGTCGGTGAGGCCGAGCAGCTCGCTGAGCGAACCGCCGGAAAACGCGAAGGCGTTGTGTGAGCCGAGTTCTCCGCTCAGCTGAGGAGAGCCGGTGACGTACGGGATGTGGGCGGTCTCGTATATCGGCATCGCCGCCTCCGCGCCGAAATCGATTCCGCCGACCACCGCGAGTGGTTTCGTGGCGACAAGCCGGTTGGCGCAGTTCTGGGAAGACTCCGGCGAGCCGTCGGTTGCGCAACTGATCAGCCGGAGTGGCCGACCGTCGAGCCCGCCCAGAGAGGTGTTGGCGTAGTCCACGGCGGCCTGAGCGGCCTTCCGGGTCTCCGGGTATGACCCGACAGTGCTGTTCTCAACCGTTACGAAGCCGACAGTGATCGGAGGCCCGGTCAGGCGGCTCGCCGCCGCGCTGCCACCGGCAGCTGCGCCGGACGAGCCACCGCGCTGACTCGTGCACCCGACGACGACAACGGACAAGGCTACGGAGAACGCGAGGAGGATGCGGGAGGCTTGTCTCACGGCTCGTGAAGCTACACTTCTGTCGTCCAGTTCTGGGGGCTTGACCGTCGACCGGCCGGACGGGGACTGTTGTGTGACCATGCGTCCGGTCTTCATCGCAGTTCGGATCTCTCTATCTGTAATAGATGCGTCTACGGGGGCCCGGTGACAACGTATATAGCAGCATTGCTGCTCGGCCTTGGTCCGGGGGCCGTGTACGCGGCGCTCGGGCTGGGGCTCGTGCTCACCTACCGCGCGTCCGGCGTGGTCAACATCGCCCATGGGGCGTTCGCTATGTACGTCACCTATCAGTACGCAGAACTACGGGAGGTCGGGGACCTCGTACTGCCCGTCGTCGGGATGCCGCCAAGAATTCATCTCACCGACACGCCCACCTTCGGGCTAGCCCTGTCAGTATCCCTCGCACTGGCGGCAATCCTAGCGCTGGTATCCTATCTGGTTATTTTTCGGCCCTTGCGGCGTGCCCAGCCGCTGATGACGGTCGTGGCTGCGGTCGGCCTCACGATCGCGCTGCAGGCCGTCGCCGTGCTCCAGTTCGGATCTGACAACAGGTTCCTCAGCCCGGTGCTGCCGCAGTCACCGCTGTCCCTGCTGGGCGTGACCGTGGCGAGCGACCGGCTGCTGCTCGCCGCGTCGGTCATCGTGGTCGCCGCCGGTCTGTGGGCGATGTCGCGCTGGACGTTGTTCGGCCTGGCTACCCGCGCCGTCGCCGAGGATGAGCAGACCACCGCGCTTCTCGGTCGGCGGCCCGGGTGGATCGCCGCCGTCAACTGGGTCATTGCGGCCGTGCTCGCCGCTCTCGCCGGGATCCTCGTGGCGCCGATCAGTGCGCTGAATCCGACGAGCTACTCGCTGTTCGTCGTTCCCGCGCTCGCCGCCGCTCTGCTCGGTGGCCTGTCCTCGTTCGGTCTGACCGTCGTCGGAGCTCTCGGCCTCGGCATGACCCAGGCTGTCCTGATCCCGCTGCAACAGGACGTCTCCTGGTTGAACCAGCCGGGACTGCGCGCGCTGCTTCCGATGCTTCTGGTCATCGCGGTGGCGAGCCGGCGCGGGGACCTGATTCCCGGTCGCGCCGCGGGCGTCGCCGTGCCGGCTCCGATGCCGGTGGTCGAACCGCCGGAGTCTCCCCTGCGCCACCTCGCAATCGGTGTGCCGTTCGGGGTGGTCGCGATCCTCGTGCTGACCGGCCCCTACCGGCTCGGCCTCGAACGCAGCCTCGCTGGCGCCGTGGTGTGTCTGTCGTTCGTCGTGTTGACCGGGTACGTCGGACAGCTCTCGTTGGCGCAGATGACCCTCGCCGGTGTCGCCGGCTTCCTGTTGGCCAGACTCCAGGGTGAGCTGGGCGTGCCGTTCCCGATCGCACCCCTGCTCGCCACGGGCGCCTCCGCTGTGGCGGGCCTGCTGCTGGGGGTGCTGTCACGGCGGCTGCGTGGAATCGACCTGGCGTTGATCACTCTGATCGCCGGCGTCGCGATCCAGGAGGTGGTGTTCGGAAACCCGCTGGTCACCGGCGGGTTGGCCGGGTCGGTAGTACCGAATCCGAAGATCTTCGGCCTCGATCTCGGGCTCGCCGGTGCCGGGTTCCCTCGGCCGGAGTACGGGCTGCTGGCGTTGGCCGTGCTCGCCGCGTGCTGCTACGGGGTCGCCCGGCTGCGCACCGCGGACCTGGGCCGGCGCATGCTGGCCGTGCGCGCGAACGAACGGGCCGCTGCCGCAGCCGGGATCGACGTCCGTCGTACGAAGGTGCTCGCCTTCACTCTCTCCGCCGCGATCGCTGGTCTCGGCGGTTGCCTCATCGGCTACGGTCAGGGACGTCTGTCCTTCGACTCGTTCGGCGTCACGGCCTCGCTGTTCTTCCTGGCGATCGCGGCCGCCGGTGGGGTGACGAGCGTCGGCGGAGCGTTGCTGGGCGGTCTGCTGGTGCCGGGCGGAATCGTGTTCATCGTGCTGGACCAGGTTGCCGGGCTCGGCAAGTACCAGTCCGTGCTGTGCGGGATCGCCGTCGTGGTGCTGGCGGTGCTACGTCCGGCCGGGCTCGCGTACCGACCGCATCGGACGGCTCGCGCCGATCATCAGGGCCGCGTGGATCGGTCGGGTGGCACGCATCGGACCGGTCCTGGGCAGCGAACGCGTCGAGGAGATCACGTGCGACACCCGCAGCCGCCGGACCAGGGCCGGCCGAGCCTGACCCCGCATCCGGTCAACCCGGGCGGAGCCCCGTGACGGCGTTGCTGGCGGTCGACATGCTCGCCGCCGACCAGGGCCGTACGCGCATCCTCGAGGATGTCTCCTTCACCCTGTCGGCCGGCACCATCACCGGGCTCATCGGACCCAACGGAGCCGGAAAGACGACGTTGATCGACGCCCTCACCGGGTTTGCGTCGATCAGCGCGGGCACCGTCACGCTGGACGGTGCCGTGCTCGTCGGACTGCCGGCGCATGAGCGGCTGCGGTTGGGGCTCGCCCGCACCTTCCAGGCGCTGGAACTCTTCGACAGCCTGGAGGTCGGGGAGAATCTGGCCGTCGTCACGCCCCGGGCACCCGGACCCGCGGACGGGCCAGATCCGGCCCGGTCGCTTGGGCTCGCCACGATCGCCGACCGCCTGCCGTCGACGCTCTCCCACGACGAGCGGTCCTCGGTGGCTCTCGGCCGCGCCCTCGTCGCCGGGCCGAAGGTCCTGCTGCTGGACGAACCGGCCGCGGGTCTCGACCCGGCCGCCCGCCGGACGCTCGCCGACCGGCTGCGCCGCATCGCCGCCGACGGCATCGCCGTGCTGCTCGTCGACCACGATGTGAAGCTCGTCTTCGACGTATGCGACCACGTCCTCGTCCTGGACGGGGGCCGCGTCGTCGCGCGCGGTCGACCTGCCGAGGTGCGTGCCGATCCGGCGGTCCGCGCCGCCTATCTGGGCGGTGGTGAGCTGGGCGGTGGTGAGCTGAACGGTGGTGAGCTGGGCGGTGGTGAGCCGGACGGCGGCGACCGCGCCGGGCCCGCTCCGGCCTCTGCCTCCGGGCCCATGCCCGCCTCCGGGTCCATGCCTGGCTCCACCCCGGCGCCGGCCCCCGGTCGAGGCGGGGGCGATCTGCTCGTGCTCGACCGGGTCACAAGCGGATACGACGGAGTTCCGGTGCTCCGGGACGTGTCGCTCACCGTCGGTGCCGGGGAGATCGTGGCGCTGCTCGGAGCGAACGGCGCGGGCAAGACGACGCTGATCCGCACGGCGGCGGGGCTGCTGACGCCGTCGAGGGGGCGGGTCAAGGTCCTCGATGACCGGTCGCGCCGGGCCGCGCCGAGCACACTCGCCCGCCGGGGGATGGCGGTCGTACCGCAGGGACGAGGGTCACTCGGGCGGTTGACCGTCCGCGAGAACCTGCGCCTGGCGGCCGGCCGGCGCTCATCCGGCGAGATCGGGCGGGTGTTGGACTGGTTCCCGGTGCTGCGCGGCCTGCTCGACCGGTCGGCCGGAGAACTGTCCGGGGGTGAGCGGCAACGGCTCGCGTTGGCTGTCGCTCTGGTGCGCAGACCGCGTCTGCTGCTGGTGGACGAGCTGTCGTTCGGCCTGGCACCCGGGGTCGCGCCGCAGCTGCTCGCCCTGCTGCGCACGATCACCCTCGAGACGTCGACCGGCGTGCTGCTGGTCGAGCAGTTCGTCTCGCTCGCGTTGCAGGTGGCCGACCGTGGCTACGTTCTCGACCGGGGCCGGATCGCGCTGTCGGCGAGCGCGGCGGATCTCGTCGCGCGTCCCGAGCTCATCGAGACGGTTTATCTGGGCGGGAGTTCCGGGCCGGCGGCGGCCCCGGACCGCTGAGCTGGTCCGGCGTTCCCCGCCACGCGGAGAAACCGGGGTTCGGCGGAACAGGGCTCTCACGTCGCCCGATGGTGTAGGGCATGCGTCGGATGAACCGGAAGGGGTGGCGAGCGGGCCGGCGGTGTCTTACTGTCGACAAGCGTCGAAGTTGATCGCGGGAGCTCCGCCAAGGGGCTGAGAGGGCGGCTGGGGCCGCCGACCGCAGGAACCTGTCCGGGTAATGCCGGCGTAGGGAGTCTTACATGGTGTCGCGCACCGACCGTTCGTCCTCCTCTGTCTCGTCCTCTGTCTCGTCCTCCTCTTCGTCTATCTCGTCCTCCTCCTCGTCCATCTCGGCCGCGGCGATGACGGCGGTCTCGACGGGTCCGCTGACGGGCAGCTGCAAGACCTGGCTGGTCGGTGCGGATCCCGATCTGCGGGTGCCGATGCGGGAGATCGTGCTGACCACGGGTGACACCGTCGTGGTGTACGACACCTCCGGTCCATACACCGATCCGGGGGTGACCATCGACGTGCGCCGGGGTCTGCCGGCGACGCGGGACAGCTGGATCGCCCAGCGTGGCGACACCGCGCCGGATGAGCAGCGGACCGTTCCCGGGACCGGGGCGCCCGGTCCTGGGACGCCCGGTTCTGGGACGCCCGGTCTCGGCGGGACGGATCTCGGCGGGCAGGTGCGAGTGCCCCGTCGGGCGGTGCCGGGACGGCCTTCCGTAACCCAGCTGGGCTACGCCCGCCGCGGTCAGATCACTCGGGAGATGGAGTTCGTCGCCCTGCGGGAGGGTCTTCCCGTCGAGACGGTGCGGGCGGAGATCGCCGCGGGGCGGGCCGTGCTGCCGGCGAACGTGAACCATCCCGAGTCCGAGCCGATGGCGATCGGCCGTGCGTTTCTCGTGAAGATCAATGCGAACCTCGGCAACTCGGCCGTTACCTCCTCAATCGAGGAAGAGGTCGAGAAGATGGTGTGGGCGACCCGCTGGGGCGCGGACACCGTGATGGACCTCTCGACCGGGTCGGACATCGCCCTGACCCGCGAGTGGATCATCCGCAACGCGCCGGTGCCGGTCGGGACCGTGCCGATCTACCAGGCGTTGGAGAAGGTCGGTGGCCGGCCAGAGAAGCTGTCCTGGGAGGTCTACCGGGACACTGTGATCGAGCAGTGCGAGCAGGGTGTGGACTACATGACGGTCCATGCGGGGGTGCTGCTGCGCTACGTGCCGCTGACCGCGCGGCGCAGGACCGGGATCGTCTCGCGCGGCGGCTCGATTCTGGCCTCCTGGTGCCTGGCCCATCACGAGGAGAACTTCCTTTACACCCACTTCGCCGAGCTGTGCGAGATCTTCGCCGCGTACGACGTCACGTTCTCCCTGGGCGACGGCCTGCGGCCCGGGTCCATCGCGGACGCGAACGATGAGGCACAGCTCGCCGAGCTCGCCACCCTGGGCGAGTTGACGCAGGTGGCGTGGGAGCATGACGTCCAGGTGATGATCGAGGGCCCCGGGCACGTGCCCATGAACAAGATCGAGGAGAACGTGCAGCTGCAGCGGGAACTGTGCCACGACGCGCCGTTCTACACCCTCGGGCCGCTGACCACCGACATCGCCCCCGGCTACGACCACATCACCTCCGCGATCGGGGCGGCGATGATTGGATGGGCCGGTACCGCGATGCTCTGTTACGTCACCCCGAAGGAGCATCTCGGCTTGCCTGACCGGGACGACGTCAAGGCCGGCGTCATCGCCTACAAGATCGCCGCGCACGCCGCCGACCTCGCCAAGGGTCATCCCGGCGCGCAGGCCTGGGATGACGCCCTGTCGGACGCCCGGTTCGAATTCCGCTGGGCCGACCAGTTCCACCTCGCGCTCGACCCCGACACCGCACGCGCGTTCCACGACGAGACGCTGCCGGCCCCGGCCGCGAAGTCGGCGCACTTCTGTTCGATGTGCGGCCCGCACTTCTGCTCGATGAAGATTTCCCATCAGGTGCGGGCACACGCGGGCGGGGACGGGCTGGACCCGGCCGGGCATGGCGCGGGCCCGGCCGGCGACGAGGCGGTCACCGCCGGCCTGCGGGAGAAGGCCGCCGAGTTCAACGCCGCCGGCAATCGGATCTACCTTCCGGTGGCCAACTCCTGACCGACCGTCCCGACGGGCTCCCGACGGGCTTCCGCCGGTCAGCGGCGGGCCCCGTCGGGCGCAGGGGGCGCAGTGGCCCGGTGGTCCGGTGGTCCATAAAAGCTATCTAAAAAAGATAGCTAAGACGATTACTTTGGCGGGGGAGTAACCTCTCAAGAGGAAGTGGAGTGGTTATTTGGGCGATCGGCTCGAGGGGAGGTCTCCGATGAACCCGGACGTGCTGATCGGCTTGGGCGATCATCCGGTGCTGGACTTCGTCAATAGCCTCGCCTTCTCGGCGGACGGCCCGATCGAGTTGATCGCCGATGGGCGGAGCTACCTGCGCTGGCTCCAGCTCGCGGGGCTTGTCGGCACGGCCGAACGAGAGGCGCTGCCTGCCCGGTTCGGGCCCGAAGAGCTCGACCGCATCGCCGTCGCCGCGGTCGAGCTCCGGGAGTGGCTGCGGCCGCTCATCGGCGCCTGGGCGGGCGGCAGCTCCACCGTGCCGGACGAACCCACGCTGTCGCGCCTGAATGGGCTGTTGGCCACCGACCATCGGTACGCGCGGCTCACCCGCGTCGGCGGTACCCCCGCGATCGTCGAAAGCGGGACGTGGGCATCCGCCGAGGTCCTCCTCGCCTTGCCGGCGCGGGCCGCCGCGGACCTGTTCGCGCATGGCAACCGGTCGCTCGTCCGCAACTGCGACGGCCCGACCTGCACGCTGTGGTTCTACGACCGCACCAAGGCCCACCAGCGTCGCTGGTGCAGCATGGCCATCTGCGGCAACCGGGCCAAGGCGCGGGCGCACCGGGCCCGCCTCACCACTGGACGCGCTCCTGGCGCCTTAGCCGCGGAAGGTTCTGCGGTAGGCGTTCGGGGGACTGCGATGGCGTCGCGTAGGTGCTGACGTAGCGAAGCGGCGGGTGAAGGTTCGGCGACTCATCCCGGCGTGGGCGGCCAGGTCCTCCAGCCGGAGGGCGTGGTCTAGCCGCTCAATTGACCGGCAGGCAGCGGCGCAGTAGAAAGAATCAAGGATGTCGAACGCATCGGTGGCGTTGGCCCTTGGGCGTCGGCCTCGCACTGAGCCGCGGGCGTAGTCTCCACCAGACCCGGGGCACCTCACGCCTGTTACGTGTTTGGCGAGGTTGTCAATCATGGCGATGTAGATCATCGCTTCGGAGCTGGCGGGTAGGACGGCGCGTAGCATCGACGTGTTCGAGGACGTCCGGCGGGGGACCGCAGGGAGCATCGACGACATCCTCACCTGGCTGCAGACTCCACCCACTGTTACAGAGAGTGAGAAGTGGGAGGGTGTCGCCTGAGTCGCTTGGCGGCCCCCGTCGCCAATTGTGGTACGAATTGCAGTATAAGAGACCTTGAAGCGGCAGAGCCCCGCGCCTTGGATGGGGACGCGGGGCTCTGGCCTGTCTCAACCGTGCGTGCGCTCGGAGGGACTCGGACCCCCAACCGTCTGATCCGTCTGATCCGTAGTTAGATTTGGATCTTCCGTCGACGTCCGTCCTCGTTCGCGGCCTTGGCTATCAACTTGGCTGTCAGCCGTCCCGCCGGCGTCTCCTGTGCGATTCGGTGGGCCGAGGGTTTAGTGAGAGCTATACTCGTGTGGTAGAAGGGCAGCAGTGGGACGTCTATCTCGTCAACGAGGTCCGCGACTGGATCGACGGCCTGGACGCGGCCACGCACGCCCGGGTCGTGCAAGCAATAGATCTTCTTGCGGAGGCTGGTCCAGGTCTGGGGAGACCGCTCGTCGACACGATCAGCGGTTCGTCGTTGCCGAACCTGAAGGAACTTAGGCCGGGGACGGTGCGGATCCTGTTCTGCTTCGATCCGTGGCGTTCGAGCATCCTGCTTGTCGCCGGGGACAAGGCTGGGCAGTGGAACGCCTGGTACGCCGAGGCGATCCCGCTTGCGGAGCAGCGATACAAGACCTATCTGGTGGAACGCGGCGAGGAAGAGAGCGATCAGCGATGAGCGGTTACACACGGTGGTCTGACATCCGTGCCGAGCAGGTCGCCCGGGCCGGTGGGGAAGACGCGGTTGCTGCCGGCTGCCAAGAGCTCCTCGCGGTCGCGGTAGGCCATCGGCTTGCTGAGGTGCGTCGGGCGCGGGGGCTGACGCAGGCGCAGGTCGCGGAGCGGATGGGTGTGACCAAGGGGCGGATCTCGCAGATCGAGCAGGGCTCGCTGTCCGGTCAGGATGTGGTTGCTCGCTATGCCGCTGCTCTCGGTGGCCGGCTGCACCAGGCGATCTACTTCGATGATGGGGATATCGCCGCGATCGCGTAAGCGACAGTGCCGCTGCCTCCGTTGCTCCGGAAAGCCCAGAGCCCCGCGCCGGAGTAGCGGCTGCGGGGCTCTGACCTGTCTCAACCTGACGTGCGCTCGGAGGGACTCGAACCCCCAACCTTCTGATCCGTAGTTAGATTTGGATCTTCCGTCGACGTCTGTCAACGTCCGCCCTGTCTGCTGACCATGAGCGTTCCGTCCACCGGTGTCCGTCGACGTCCACCCGCGTCCAGCGGCTTGGCTGTCAACTTGGCTGTCACTCGTGCCACGGCTTGGACCACGTGACGGGCGCTCGACGCTGAGATCCGGGAGCATACTGGGAGGCATGGCGGAAGATCTTCTGGCGCTCGTCGTGGCCGACCCGACAGTCGGTCATGGGCAGGCGTGTATCCGGGGGACCCGGGTGCCGGTGAGTGTTGTGCTCGACTGCCTTGCCGACGGTATGTCCGACGGTGAGATCATCGCGGAGTACCCGTCGCTGACCGTGTTGGGGATCCGTGCGGCCGCTGCCTACGGGGCGCGTCTGGCGCGGGAGGATCTCGTGCCGCTTCGTACCGCGCCGTGAAGGTCAAGCTGGACGAGGGTCTCCCGGTCTCCCTTGCCGAGCGACTCGCCAAGCACGGGATCGACGCCGATACCGTACTTGCGGAGAACCTGTCGGGCCGCTCCGATCCGGAGGTGCTCGCTGCTGCGGTTGCCGAGAACCGGATCGTGTTCACCCTCGACCGCGGCTTCGGGAACATCCGTGCCTACCCGCCGGGATCGCACAGCGGGATCGTGGTCTTCCGGCTTGACGACCAGTCGGCACGCGCCGTGATCGCGGCCGTCGAGGACCTGGTCACGCATCACGACCTCGCCGATCTCGCTGGGGCCGTGACAGTGGCGCACCGCGGCCTTCTCCGGATCCGTCGCGAGGGCGATTGACCCTCTCCGCCCGGGCTGGGACATCGCCTACGCAAAGCTCAGAGCCCCGCGCCGGAGTAGTGGCTGCGGGGCTCTGAGCTGTCTCAACCTGACGTGCGCTCGGAGGGACTCGAACCCCCAACCTTCTGATCCGTAGTCAGATGCTCTGTCCGTTGAGCTACGAGCGCGATGTACCGCCGTGGTGGCCGGCGGTGCCAGCTTACAGCACCCGACGGATGGCACCGATCCTCCGAGGGGGATGTAGCTGTCTGTAGTTCATCCTGTGCTTCTTGTGTGGACAGGTGTGGGGTCATCGTCGAATCGGCAGCTGCGGTGCCGGCAGGAGGAGTTGCCGGTGGGGCGTGCGGCGGACGGTCAACCGCTGACCGTCCGCCGCGGCGGGATACGACCTCTCCGAGCCGGCGATCCTCCACCTCGGCGGGCAGTTCGCGCGCCCGCACCGGGAGGTGTGTGTCCGAGAGCATGACCAGACGCACCCCGCCAGTATCCGACGCGACGGCCACGGGAACGCCATCGTGCCCGATCGGGCGGGCACGTTAGCGCCCGCTGCCGAGAGGTCCTTATGGTCGAGCGGTCCTCATAGTGACACCGGGACGTCATCGGGTGCCGTCGATCATAACTGGATTTTACGCAATGTAATTAGATTTTGTATATCGTAATTAGATTTGTCGAAGCATAATTGGATGTCGCTAGAGCGCTGCCCGATCTTATCGAGTATCGTCGCGTCGAGTGATGATGCGTAACGATCCGGGGTGCAGGGTAATTCTCCACACGGCGTGCGCATCATGAAGATCGACGGCTGGAGATCATCCTGATGGATCCGGGCGGCGTGCGCCGCGCGACTCGGAGCCAGCCCTTCGGCGCCCAAGCACTGTTCCGTGCCCGGGCGGCGACGATGAGCTCGCTGTTCCTGCTGGCTCTGCTGCTTGCGAGCTGGGCGCCGCGTATACCGCAAATCAAGGAGGGGCTCGAACTCGGCGACGGGCAGCTCGGTCTGACCCTGCTCGGCGCCCCGATCGGGGCGGTTCTGACATTGTGGCTGATCGGTCTGGCGGTCACCCGGTACGGCAGCATCACCATGGTGCGAGCAGGTCTGCCCGCCTACTGCGCCACCGGTCTTCTGGTCCCGCTCATCGAGGGACCCTGGTCTCTGTTCGCCCTGCTCGCCCTGTGGGGGGCGACCAGCAGCTGCCTCGACATCTCCCTGAACACCCAGGCCGTGGGGATTGAGCGCTGCTACCAGCGGCCGATCATGACCTCCGCCCATGCGGCGTGGACGGCGGGTGCCCTGTCCGGGGCCGGGATCGGTTCGGCGGCGGCCGCTCTGAGTGTCCCGATCGGCGTGCAGTTCGCGGTGCTCGGCGGGTTGGGTCTCGCTGCCGCCCTACCCGCCACGGCCTGGATGCTGCCCGACGGCGCTGCACGGGAAGTCGCGCCAGGGGACGGGCGAGACGGCTGGGGCGGAGACCGCGACGGAGCGGGTCCCCCGGGTCCCCCGGGCACCGGCAGCCGTGCCCGGCAGTTCGTCGCACTGTGCGTCATCGCCTTCGGTAGTTTCCTCTGCGAAGGTGTGGCGGCGGACTGGAGCGCCGTCTACCTCACCGATGTAGCCGGAGCGACTGCCGGAATCGCGGGTATCGGCTTTGTGGCCTTCACCTCCTGCATGTTCGTCGTGCGCCTGTTCGGGGACCGCGCCATGGCACGGTTCGGCCCGACCCGAATGGTCCGCGGCCTCGCCGTGACCGCGATGGTGGGATTCGCGGTCATGCTTGCGCTCGGTTCCTCGGCGTTCGGCACGGTCGGGGGAATCGTCGGATTCGGAACGCTCGGCGTCGGCACCGCCTGCGTGCTGCCCGCGGTGTTCTCCGCGACGGGGCGGCTCAGATCGTCGACGGGCAGCTCCATCGCCGTGGTCGGCACGGTCGGGTATGCCGGATGGTTGTGCGGGCCGGCTCTCATCGGTGGGCTCGCCGAGCTGGCGGGCCTGCAACTCGCCATGGTCGTCGTGCTTGTCCTGCTCATCGCGATCATGGTTTGCGCGTCGGCGTTGCGCGGTCCCGATTCTTCTCCTGCCGCGGCTGCCGAGTTCACCGCGGACCCCGGTGCCTCGGAGATCGCCGGGGTGCCCAAGATCCCCGAGGTTGGCTAGCGTCACCAGCGACCAGCCATCAGGCCGGGTCCTCTGCCGGCTGCCCCGGGAGCGGAGACGGGCACTACCGCCGGCCGCGACGGAATCCGGGCAGCAGGGTCTGCACCAGTGCGTCCGTCTCGGCCTCGGCCCGCCCGCCGCGGCGCACCCCGCTGACACCGATAGTTCGGTACATCTCCGTTGCCACAGCCTGCAGAGTTCGGCGATCACCCCGCGCGGCGACCGTGCGCAGCAGGTCCCGCCAGAGCACTTCGGAGGTCGGCACAGCCCGTAGCCCGGTGCGGCAGGCCGCCATCGCCGTCATCGTGTCACCGAAGTCCAACGTCAGTTGGGCGAGGCGATGCGCCACGTCGACCACGCCCGCCCAGGTGCTTCGGGCGATTGGCCCGGTGGTCGCCCAGCGGTACCGCCCGGCAGGCAGATCCGTCCACAGGGGGCCGCTGACCATCCGCAGGGCCGTCGTCAGATCCGCCTCGGCGTCGCTGCCCGGCAGACCGGCCCGGTGGGTGTAGGCCACGAAGAGTTCCCAGTCGCAGCGCACATCCGGACTCAGCCACCATCGGCCATCCGGGCCGATCATGATTCGAGGCGAGCCGTTGGCATCGCTCCCCAGCCACTGGCGCGCTTCGGCCAGCGCGGCGTCGGCGATCTCCTCTGTGGTGTCGGATGGCCAGATCTCCTCGGCGAGAAGCCGACTGTCTACGCCTTCCCGGTGCAGCGCGAGGTAGACGATGACCTCGGTCAACAGGTCGATGCGCTCGGCGGGTGGCCGCCCGGGACCCTCGACGGTGGGCAGCCCGAGAATCCGGACCTGCGCCTCGGCGGGCGCGGTGGGATCGGCGGGCGGCGTGGTCTCGAGCGGCACACGCTGTGGCGCCGCCCCGGACGTCGCCACCGGGGGCCGTGAAACGCCGACATCCGGGACGGTGGTATCTCCGTCGGCGTAGCGCGCCCGAGCAGCCTGCGGCGGTGCATGGTGCGCGTCCGCCGGTCCCGCCAGCCGTTCGTTCGGAGGCGGGACCGGCGGCCGGGGCGGGATCGCGGTCCGGTACTCGGTGGTTGGCTGCGGGGGGGCAGGGGGTCCAGGTGGTGCCTCCGTCCCGGGCTGGATCGATTCGGCCGGGACGCGGCCCTGCCGGTTCGCTCGCATCCGGGGCGTCTCGAAGTAGATCGCGGATGGTACCCGTGGGATATCCGTCGGGTGGATGAGCGGTCGTCCCGGATGGGCCAGCAGACCGGTGGCCTCGGCGGCCTCGGGGGCGTCGCCGGTGTCCGCGGTGGTTGGCGGGACGGGACCGGCCGATGCGGTCCTTCGGGGAGGGCCGAAAGGCCTGGGCGTGGGTG
>NZ_CDWWEW010000092.1:0-14821 GCF_977966315.1 Frankia sp. CeRuru1 | reverse complement strand
GGGGTACCGGGCCCGGCCACGGCCGTGACGCCCGCCCCCCCGGCACCCACGGACCTGGCGGACATTGCGTGGGCGGCGGCGGGCGCGGCCTGGACAGGCGTGGAGACGGCGGCGAGCTCCGCCGACGAACTGGCGAAACTCGCCGCCCAGCGGGCGCATCTGGCCAGCTTCTACGGCTTGACCGGCAGCCTCATCGGGCCGGCGATCGGCGCACCCGGGCGGATGGAACTGGCCTCGCTGCTCGACGCCGGCAACCCGATACCGGCCGAACTGACCCCGCCGGCGGTGGCCGCGGAGCTCTCCCGCGCCATCCCACCACGTTCGAAGCGGGGCCTGGCCGTGTTTCTCACCGGGCTGTCCGGCTCCGGGAAGTCGACGCTGGCCGGCCTGCTCGTCTGCCGACTACTGGAATACGGCGGACGCCGGCTCACTTTGCTCGACGGGGACGTCGTGCGGACCCAGCTGTCCCAGGGACTGGGATTCTCCCGCGCCGACCGCGACATCAACGTCCGACGGATCGGCTTCGTCGCGGCCCAGGTCGCGGGAGCCGGAGGCACCGCGGTGTGCGCGCCGATCGCGCCGTACGCCGACGTGCGCGCCCAGGTCCGGGGGATGGTCCGGGCCGCAGGCGGCGGATTCGTGCTGGTACACGTGTCCACACCGCTGGAGGTGTGCGAGGCGCGGGACCGTAAGGGGCTCTATGCCAAGGCGCGCGCAGGCGTCCTGCCCGCCTTCACCGGCGTGTCCGATCCGTACGAGACGCCGACCGACGCCGACGTCACGGTGAACACCGCGGAGCTCTCCGCCGAGGACGCCGTGGACCGGATCATCGACCACCTACGCCACGCTGGCTGGCTAGCTGGCCATGCGGGCCCCTAATACGCCCCCTCGCGGCGCAGCACGGCGAACACGGTACGCCAGAGGATGACGAAGTCCATCGCCAGTGACCAGTTCTCGACGTAGCGTAGGTCGAGACGGACCGACTCGTCCCATTCGAGGTCCGACCGGCCGCTGATCTGCCACAGGCCGGTCAGCCCCGGCTTCACCATCAGCCGGCGGTGCACGTCGTCCTCGTAGCGGGCGACCTCCGACGGCAGCGGCGGGCGCGGCCCCACCAGCGACATCGTGCCGCCCAGCACGTTGAACAACTGCGGCAGCTCGTCGAGCGACCACTTGCGCAGGAACTTCCCGACCTTGGTGATCCGCGGGTCGTCACGCATCTTGAACAGCAGCCCCTCGGCCCGTTCGTTGCGGGACTCCAGCTCCGCCTTGCGCGCCTCCGCGTCGACGTACATCGACCGGAACTTGTACATGGTGAAGTGCTCACCACCCCGCCCCACCCGGGTCTGCTTGAACAACGCCGGGCCGCGGCTGGTCAGTCGCACCGCGAGCCCGAGACCGAGCAGCAGCGGGGAGAACAGCAGAATGATCGTTCCGGCCACGCACCGGTCGAAGACCATCTTCATCACCCGACGGGTACCGGTGAGCTCCGGCTCCTCGATGTGCAGCAGCGGCAGCCCGGCCACCGGACGGATCGAGATCCGCGGCCCGGTCACGTCGGTCAGCGCCGAGGAGACCAGCACGTCGACGTCGCTGCCCTCCAGCGTCCACAGCACCCGGCGCAGCGTCTCGCCGTCCATCTGCGGACTGATCGCGACCGTGGTGGCGTGCGTGGCCGTGATGGCAGTGTGCAGGGTCTCCGAGGTGCCGACGATCGGCACCCCGAGCAGGTCGAACCCACTGCGTTCCGGCCGGTCGTGACTGTGCCGGCCGGGCGAGCGGTCAAGCACGACACCGACGACCGCCCAGCCCGACGTCGGATCGCGCTGGGCCAGCCGGACCAGGGTGGCAGCCGACTCCCCGGCCCCGACCACGAGCACCCGGTGCAGGCAACGACCGGCCCGGCGCATGCGGTGCAGGAGGCCGCGGCCGACGACCCGACCCACCATGGAGAACAGGGTCGCGGCCGGGAAGGCGATCAGCACGTAACTACGGGCGATCTCCGCCTTTGTCGCATACGAGGCGATGGCCACCGCCGCGGTGAACCGGGCCGCCGTGTTGACCACCCGCCGGAACTCTTCCGACCCGCCGCCGAGGAACCGGCTCTCGTAGGCCCGGTTCAGGGACATCGCCAGCACCCAGGCGAGCGGCAGCAGAACCGTCATGAGGATGTATGGCTTGGAGGACACCGGCTGGGTACCGAAGTCGACCAGGTCGCCGAATCGCACGAAATACGCGAGCCCCGCTGCCACCACGCAGGCGGCCGCGTCGAACAGGACGAGCAGCCGGACGTAACGCCGTTCCCAGGTCACCTGAGCGCGGTAGCCGCCCGTCTCGACGGCGGCTGGGCTCACCCGCCCCGCGCTGTGCCGCCCGCCGGGCCCGGTGGCCGTGCGGCTCGGCGGTGCGCCGACGGGACGACCGGCCGTCCCCGCCGGCGCGCCCGGCGGGGACGGCATCCCCTGCCCGCCGCGGGCGCGCGGAACGAAGTTCGACCCAGCGGTCGCGCGCGTGTCGCCGGGCACCGTCTCCGTCACTCGTGGTCCCCCCCAGCACCGCGACGGCGCGCGTCAACGACACCGACCGGACCCGGCCGAACGGACTGGCCCAGTGGCGCCGGCACGTGCCCGAGCCCGAGCCAGGATCCGAACGGGCCCGGAGGTGTCATCGTCCTCCCCGTTCGGCGGCCCGCGGCACCCCTCGCTCAGACAGCCACGAATTCATCCCTCGGTGGTGCATCGACCGGACCTCCAGCGATCTTCCCCCGCCACTGACTGTGGGCCACCCCGAACGATGAGCCGAACGCGCGCATCATCCAGGTTCCACTGGGGTGTGTCGGCACACCGGAGCGAACTGGAATACCGGACGCCGACACGGGTGGCGCTCCGTGGTCACGGGGGCAACGTTACCGGCTACGCCGAGATGATCTACCAGCGGCCCGGCCCGGCGATGGCAGCGTGACGCCCCGACCGCCGACCGTGGCGATGGCGTGATCCATGCGTTTATGGCAACTCACAGTAACAGAGATGCGGTCGTCGACCAGCGACCGCCATGACGAACCTTCCGAGTCGACGAACCTTCCGAGTCCGCCCGCCGACGCGGGCATGACAGGCACCATCGACCCACGGACGCCTGACGCCTACGCTGCGCACACAAACAGCGGCGATAATGCTACTCTGCGTTATGGATCGCGGGTCTCGGCTCGGGATCCGTCGGCTGCCCGCCCCCGCGGGCGCCGGGAGGGGTGGGGCTGTGCGATCCTGCGCGCCCCGTGCGACGTCGCCGACGTGATATCGCCGGGGTGACATCGCCGGGGTGATGTCACGTCGGGATTGATGTCACCTGGAGTGATGCCGCCCGGGTGAGGCCGGTGAGCACAGTCACGGGACGGTCGGCGCCTGCCGGACGGGTGGGGGCGCCCAGGCAGGCGCCGGCTGCCGTCCCGGTCCTCCGCCGGCACCGGTCCTCCGCCGGCACCGGTCCTCCGCCGGTCTACCCGGCAGCCACCCGCCTCAGGGCAGGGCGGTGACGACGTCCGCCAGCGGCTTGCGGGCACCGGTGTAGAACGGCGTCTCCAGCCTGGTGTGCCGTCGCGCCGCGCTGGCCCGAAGGTGTCGGATGCAGTCGACGATCCGGTGCAGCTCATCCGCCTCGAAGGCGAGCAGCCACTCATAGTCGCCCAGTCCAAACGAAGCCACCGTGTTGGCCCGGACGTCCTCGTACTCCCGGCCCATGATCCCGTGCTCGGCGAGCATCCCGCGCCGTTCATAGTCCGGCAGCAGGTACCACTCCAGCGAGCGGTTGAACGGGTAGACGCAGAGATAACCGCGGGGGTCCTCCCGCCGGACGAAGGCGGGGATGTGGTTCTGGTTGAACTCCGCCGGCCGGTGCAGGCCGACCGCCGACCACACCGGACGCAGGTGCCCGCCCAGGGCCGTCCGCCGGAACCGCTGGTAGGTCTCCTGCAGCAGGTCCGGGTCCGGGCTCGTCCACCAGACCATCAGGTCCGCGTCGGCCCGGTAGCCCGAGATCTCGTAGACACCGCGGGTGTAGACGTCCTTGGCCAGCGCCCCGTCGAGCAAGGCGGTCGCCTCGTCGATCAGCGGGGTCCGCTCGGCGGGCAGCGGACGGTCGGCCGCGAAGACCGACCATCCCGTGTAGAGCAGCTCCGCGTTGAGTTCGCGGGCCGATTTCGTGGACTCCGACATTCCCATCCTCCTTCACCGGCGGCCGGACGCGGTCCGGGCCGGTGCACGTAATCAGATTCCCGGGCCCACCGGATCGGCCGGACTGCCTTGCGCCGTCCGGGTAGCCCTCAGCACCGCGTGCGCGGCGGTCTCCCCCGACCGGATACAGGCCGGGATGCCTACACCGTCGTATCCCGCGCCGGCCAGGACGATCCCCGTTGGAAGCCCCCGGCGCACCGCGGCGATCCGGTTGAGATGACCCGGCAGGTACTGCGGGAGTGCCCCGCCCCAGCGACTCACCCGGGTCGCGACCGGCCGACCGGACAGACCGGTGATCTGCGCGATCTCCGCCGCCGCCACCCCGGCGAGCTCCACGTCCCCACGCTGCAGGTCCTGTTCGGCACCGGCGCGGCCGATGCTCGCCCGCACCACCGTGAGCCGGTCGGAGCCCAGGTGCGGCCACTTGGCGGACAGGAAGGTGGCCGCCTTCACCGCGGTGCCCGCCCGGGCGGGCACGAGGAATCCGCTGCCGGGTGGCGGCGCGGCATCCCGGTAGACCAGCGTCACCAGGCCGACCGAGGCGTAGGGCACGCCGGCAAGCGGGGCGGAGGCATGCGGGGCCAGCGGCGCCAGCAGGGCGCGGGCCACCCCGGCGGGCACCGCGAGGATCACGGCGTCGGCCTGGAACGGCCCAAGGGCGTCCGCGCCGCCCACCCGGTCACAGTTGACCTGCCAGCCGCCCGCGGTCTTCGCGATCGAGCGGACGAGCACCCCGGTGTGCACGGTGGCGCCGGACTGCGCCGCCACCCGCGCCGCGAAGGAGCCCAGGCCCCCCCGAAGCGTGGCGAACAGCGGTGCCGTCGAGGTCGTCGTCGCGGGTCCGGTACGGGCCCGCACCCGGTGCGCGCCGAGGAGCAGCGAGCGGTCCTCGGCGAAGATGGGGACGAGCTGGGGCACGGTAGCCCGCAGCGACAGCGCGTCGGCCCGGCCCGCATACACCCCCCCGAGCAGCGGATCCACCAGCAGGTCGACGACTTCGCGCCCGACCCGCGTGCCGACGTAGCGGCCGACGGTCGGATCGTCGGCGAAACGCGTCCGCGGCAGCACCAGGTCGGCGGCGGCCCGCACCAGCCCCCACGGGGACAGCACCCGCGAGCGGACCAGGCCGAGGACGTCGGTCGGCACTCCGAGCAGAGTGTTCGGGGGGATGGGACGCAGCCGGCCGCGGATCCACAGTGACGCCGACGTCGTGGCCGGATGCACGATGTCGTGCCCGAGCCCGATCTGCCGGGCCAGACGGAGTCCGTCGGGAACCCGGGCGAGGAAGGACTCCGCGCCCTCTTCGACGTCCAGACCCTCGATCGGGGTGGTACGCAGCTTGCCACCGACCCGGTCCGCCGCATCGAGGACGGTCACTTCGGCGTGCCCGGCCAGGGCGCGGGCGGCCGAGAGCCCGGCGATACCCCCACCGACGATCACAACCCGCACGTTCCTGCCGCCCTTCACGTTGAGTGGTGCCGCCCGCCAGTTTTCACCATCGAGCCGGTTCCAGTGAACCGGTCCGATGAGGGCGGATCACCTGCCGTGGACTCACCTGCCGTGGACGAGGTCAACGACGTGTGCGAGCACGCCCGGATCGGTCTGCGGCAGCACCCCGTGGCCGAGGTTGAACACGTGCCCCTCCGCCTCGGCCCCGCGGGCGCAGACGTCACGCACCTTGGCGGCGAGCACCGCTTCGGGGGCGAAGACCGCGGTCGGGTCGAGGTTTCCCTGCACGGCGTGACCGGGCCCGATCCGCCGGGCGGCCTCGTCGAGAGGGACCCGCCAGTCGACCCCGACGACGTCCGCACCCGCCTGGCCCATCGCGGCGAGCAGCTCACCGGTGTTCACACCAAAGTGGATGCGCGGCACCTCACCGGCGAAGGCGGCCAGCACCCGAGCGCTGTGCGGCGCGACGTAGCGACGGTAGTCCGCCTCGTCCAGCGCCCCGGCCCAGGAGTCGAACAGCTGCAGCGCGTCGACACCGGCATCCACCTGGACCCGCAGGAAGGCGGTGGTAATGTCGGCGAGCCGGGCCAGCAGGTCGTGCCAGAGCTTCGGTTCGCTGTACATCAACGCCTTGGTGCGGGCGTGGTCGCGACTCGGCCCGCCCTCGATGAGGTAACTCGCGAGGGTGAACGGCGCCCCGGCGAACCCGATCAGCGGGGTTGAACCCAGCTCGGCCAGCAGTAGCCGGACCGCGTCGGCCACGTAGGGAACGTCGTCCGGCTCCAGTGCGCGCAACGCGGCGAGCCCGACGGCGTCCCGCACGGGCTCGGCCACCACCGGTCCGATCCCGGCGACGATGTCGATGTCGAGGCCGATCGCGACCAGGGGCACCACGATGTCGGAGAAGAAGATCGCCGCGTCCGGCCGGAACCGGCGTACCGGCTGGAGCGTGATCTCAGTGATCATCTCGGCCTCCCGGCAGGAGTCGAGCATGGCGACTCCCGCGCGCAGGGCCCGGTACTCGGGCAGGACCCGCCCGGCCTGACGCATGAACCACACCGGCGTGGTCCCGGGGGGCTCCCGTCGACAGGCCCGCAGGAAGGGCGC
Organism: Frankia sp. CeRuru1; assembly: GCF_977966315.1. Taxonomy (NCBI): domain Bacteria; kingdom Bacillati; phylum Actinomycetota; class Actinomycetes; order Frankiales; family Frankiaceae; genus Frankia; species Frankia sp. CeRuru1. Next base: position 8,039 of record NZ_CDWWEW010000092.1, on the reverse strand, counting down.
GGTGTCGGCCAGGCCGAGCCGCCGGGCGAGCGCGGCACCGGTCGGCGGGGGCGAGACGCCGCCCGGCCCGGATCCGGGTCCCGCGTCGACGTGGAGGACAGGCATGGGTCGATCGTTGCACGCCCGTGAGATGTGTGGGAGTACGGCCATAGCGGGATGGGCCACCGCACGGGCCTGACGGCTCCCGGCGGCGAGGACCGGGGAGTACCAACCGGAACGTTGCACATCCGCTATCTTCTACTCTGGGTAGAAGAACTTCCAGGTCCGGCCGGTGCCGGGCGCTCCCGTCCGTCGAGGCCGCGCCGGCGGACGGGGACGAACGATCGGACGTGACGAATCCCGCGGTCGCCGTGGCATGCCACGGCGCGTCCCGGGTCCCGGCACTCCAGGGCACCCGGACAGTGGAACACCTCGGTGTCATCCGCTACGACGCCATCCCCTACGACGCCATCTGCTACGACGAGGAGTCACCGATGACCGGTCGTGCCCCGAGCGGCGCCTCCCAGCCCCTTGCCCTGGCCCGCATCGTCTCGCTCGCCGAGGCGTCGTCCTTCCTCTTGCTGCTCGTCGCGACCGCGATCAAATACGGTGCCGACTACCCGATCGGCGTGCGGATCCTCGGCCCGGTCCATGGCGTGCTCTTCCTCATCTATTGCGCCCTCATCGGCTACCTCTCGGTGGTCGGGCGCTGGCGCCGTAAGCGGACCGTGCTCGCGCTGATCGCCGCGGTGCTGCCCGTCGCCCCGTTCTTCGTCGAGCGGCACTGGCTGCGCGGCGACGCCGCCCGGCTGGGCGACGCAGAGCCGGCACGTCCCACCTCGAAGCCGGCCGGCCAGGCGGGCTGAGCCGAGGCCCGGCCCCACCGGCCCACAGACCGGGCGATCCGCCCCGCACCGCCCCGAGACGGGCTCACGCGACACGCCGGAGAGAATGCACGGACATCCGCCCGTCCCGTGGCACCGTCAGTCCGGTCGGAATTGGGGTAGAGGGTGCGCGTCATCCCGCGTTCCCCCTCCCGCCGGCCGTGGCGAGTGGCGCGCGATCCGTGGTTATGCGCCCACCACGATCCAACGGGACGCATCACGGGCAGACGTGCGCGGGGAGTGGTGGTCGAGTGGAACGGGTCCGGATGAGCGCCGAGGATCACATCGTTCTCGTCTGCATCGCATGCGGCGACGAGCGCATCTTCGAACAACCCCCGTGCTCCGACGGGCACGGTGACGACTGCCCGGAGTGGGCCTGCACCTCCTGTGGCGCCGCGGTGCTGGTCGGGCCGGCCCCCGCGGAGCGGCCGACGGCCCGGCCGAGGCCCGCGCGCGAGACCCCCGCAGTCCGGGATCTCCGCGGCCGCGATCGTGCCGCCGCGCGGATCCCGGCGTGAGCCTGCACAGTTCCGCCCCTCAGCCGGGGTACTCCGGACACCGGCTCACCGGTTCCCGCCCGCACGCAACGGGACCGAAACCGTACGCTCCGACGTCCGGCCAGCATGATCAAGACCGACGTCCTACCGTTGCCGTCATGGGGGTCGCGCAGTCATCCGAGGCGAGCCCTCCGATCTTCCTCGCGGTCACCAACGCCCTGCGCGCGGGGATCGCGCGGCTGCGCCCGGAGGTGGCGGTGCACGAGGTGGCGGCGCCCACCCGGGTCGCGCCGTTCTCCTTCGCTCTGGCCGGTGGGCTGACCGGGGACGAGGCCGACACCGCGGCCGGCCGGCTCATCCTGCTCATGGATCCTCAGGGACAGCCGGCCTGGCAGGGCACGGCCCGCATCGTCTGCTACGCCCGCGCGAGCATCGACCGGGAGATCGCCGGCGATCCCCTGCTTGCCGAGGTCGCCTGGTCGTGGCTGCGGGAATCGTTGGAGGCGCACGGCGCGGGCGTGCGCGCCCTGGGCGGCACGGTCACGGCCACCGCGTCACAACGCTTCGGCGTGCTCGCGGCCGACGGGGACAGCTTCGCCGTGGAGCTGCGCTGCTCCTGGTCACCCGACTGGGCGGAGACCACCCTCGCATCCGACCTCGGCCCCGCAGGGCCGGGCGCGCAGGGCCAGCCGCCCTGGAGCGCCTCGGCGACGGCCGCCCACCTGCTCGCGTTCGGCGACCTGCTCGCGGCCATGGCCGGCCTTCCCCCACAACTGTCCGGAGTCATCGCACTACCAACCCGCCGGGGTTGACCGCGTCACACCGGCCCGCCGGACGGACAGCACCGCACCACCCACCGCGCGCCGCGGCCGATCCTCCACCGCGCGCACCTCCCATTACCGAGTCGTTACAAAGCGTATAAATAACGCGATTCGCTGTAGGACACGGCTACCTCTGCCAGGATTCAGACGTACGATCACTGATCGTGACGTCGACGGTTCCTGAATCAACACAGCGGGTCAGCGGGGGTGTCAGCGCAGAGGTGGAGGTACAGTCCAGCACTGGTGCCCATGAGCCCATCCCGCTGCTCACCCCTGCGGACGGGGTACCCCCCGTCATCGTCGACACCGCAGAACTCGCCGCGGCGGCGGAACGCCTCGCGGCCGGCGTCGGGCCGGTCGCGTTCGACGCCGAACGCGCGTCCGGTTACCGGTACAGCCAGCGGGCCTACCTCGTCCAGATCCGACGGCGGGGCACGGGCTCGCTGCTCCTCGATCCGATCGCGCTCGAGGATCTGAGCGTCATCCAGGACGCGGTGGACGGGGTCGAATGGGTGCTGCACGCCGCCAGCCAGGACCTTCCGTGCCTGTCCGAGCTCGGTCTGCGGCCGAGTCTGCTGTTCGACACGGAGCTCGCCGGCCGGTTGCTGGGCTACGAACGGGTCGGGCTGGGGATGATGGTCGAACGGGTGCTGGGCTACGGGCTGGAGAAGGGCCATTCGGCCGCGGACTGGTCGACCCGCCCGCTTCCCGAGCCGTGGCTGCGCTACGCGGCACTCGACGTCGAGCTGCTGGTGGAGTTGCGCGACGCGCTCGAGGCGGAGCTGATCGAACAAAACAAGATCAAATTTGCCCGGCAGGAGTTCGCCGCGATCGTCACGGCCCCGCCACGCGAGCCACGGGCCGAGCCGTGGCGCCGGACGAGCGGGATCCACCGCGCCCGGTCCCGCCGCCAGCTCGCGGCGGTCCGGGCGATGTGGACCGCCCGGGACCGGCTCGCTCGTACCCGTGACGTCGCGCCGGGTCGCGTCCTCCCGGACAGCGCGATCATGGACGCCGTGCTGAACGCCCCCACCGACGCGGCCGCGCTGGTCCGACTGCCCATCTTCTCCGGACCACGGATCCGCCGCACCGCGAACGTCTGGCTCGACGCCCTGCGTAGCGCCGCCGCGCTACCCGAGGAAGAGCTGCCCGCCCCGGCCGGACCGGGCGGCGACGGTCTGCCGCCGCCCAACCGCTGGGCCGAGCGCGACCCGGTGGCCGCGTCGCGGCTGGCCCGGGTACGGGCCGCGCTGGCCGCCCTCGCCGCCACCCACACGATGCCGGTGGAAAACCTCCTCGAGCCCGCGTTGTCCCGGCGGCTCGCCTGGTCCCCGCCGAATCCCCTGACGGACACGGCCGTCGCCGGGGCGCTGCGGGCCGGCGGGGCACGCCCCTGGCAGATCGAGCTGACGGCCGCTCCCCTGCTCACCGTCCTCGCCGAGCCGCCGACCGAACCGACAGCACCGGCCGAACCGACAGCACCGGCCGAACCGACAGCCGAGCCGGCGGGCTGACGGCCGGATCTGCGGGTCGTGGGCCAGGGACGGACCGGCGCATCACGACATTGGCATCCCACGACATCGGCCTCCCCGGGCACCTGGGGCATCCATGGCTCCGAGATGTCTACCGGCTGGTAACCGCTGCCGTAGGCTAGCCGTGCCGGCGGTATCCGCGCCGGTGCCGGCTGGCTGTCCGGGCCCTGGAACCGGGTTCCGGACAACAGCCGACGTTCGACGGCGACGAACCGGCGGTCGGTGGCGGCCGCGGGTCGGGAGGTCCCGTGTTCGGATCATCCAGAAACTTCGTACGCGACGTCGTGTTCGTCGACGGGGTCCGAACCCCGTTCGGGAAGGCCAAGGGCGTCTACGCCGAGACCCGTGCCGACGATCTGATCGTGCGGGTGGTCCGGGAGCTGCTGCGGCGCAATCCCTCCCTCCCCCCTGAGCGGATCGACGAGGTGGCGATCGCGGCCACCACCCAGATCGGCGATCAGGGCCTGACCATCGGCCGGGTCGCCGCCATCCTGTCCGGGTTGCCGGAAACGGTGCCGGGCTTCGCAATCGACCGGATGTGCGCAGGCGCCGTCACGGCGGTGACCACGACGGCCTCGTCGATCGCCGTCGGCGCCTACGACGTGGCCATGGCCGGCGGGGTGGAACACATGGGCCGCCACCCGATGGGCGAAAGCGCCGACATCAACCCCCGGTTCGTCGCCGAACGGCTCGTGGACACCTCCGCGCTGGTGATGGGCTCGACCGCCGAGAACCTGCACGACCGGTACCCCAAGATCACCAGGTCGCGGGCGGACGCCTTCGCTCTGGCCTCCCAGGAGAAGGTCGCCAAGGCGTACGCGAACGGTCAGATCCAGCCCGACCTCGTCCCGGTGGCTGCCCGGCACGTCGAGACGGGCTGGGAGTTCGTCACTGCCGACGAGCCGCCGCGACCGGACACCACGCAGGCGGGGCTCGCCGGGCTGCGCACGCCGTTCCGGCCGCACGGGCGGGTGACCGCGGGCAACTCCGCCGGGCTCAACGACGGCGCCACCGGCTGCCTGCTCGCCGCCGCCGAGGTGGCGGCCGAGCTGGGCCTGTCGGCGAAGATGAGCCTGGTGGGTTTCGCGTTCGCCGGAGTCCCCCCCGAGGTGATGGGCGTCGGGCCGATCCCGTCGACGGAGAAGGCGCTGGCCCGTACCGGCCTGACCATCGACGACATCGGCCTGTTCGAGCTGAACGAGGCCTTCGCCGTGCAGGTCCTGGCCTTCCTCGACCACTTCGGCATCGCCGAGGACGATCCCCGGGTCAACCCGTACGGCGGGGCCATCGCGTTCGGTCACCCGCTGGCGTCCAGCGGGGTGCGCCTGATGACCCAGCTCGCCCGGCAGTTCGCCGAGCATCCCGAGGTGCGCTACGGCATGACGGCGATGTGCGTGGGTCTCGGCATGGGCGCCACCACGATCTGGGCGAACCCGCACCACGCCGCGGCCAACTGAGCAGGCACGACGACTGAGCAGGCACGACGACCGACCCGGGACGACCCGTCCGACACGACCGGGCCCGCGGCGGAACCGAGGGGAGATCCATGACCATCGACGAGGTGACCCTGTCCTTGCCGGACGAGGTCGTCACGGCCGCCCACGCCCGTTACGCGCGGCTGCCCGGGGTGGCCGGGCCCGTCGCCCTGATCACCCTCGACAACGGTCATGACCACACCCGGCCGAACACCTTCGGCCCAGCCGGCCTGCGGTCCCTGCTCGCCGCCGTCGACGAGATCGAGGCGCACGACCCGCCGATCGCCGCGATCGCCGTCACCGGCAAGCCGTTCATCTTCAGCGTGGGTGCGGACCTGTCCTTCCGCTCGTCGCTCACCGACCCGGAGCAGATCCGCCCATCGCTCGCGGCGCTCGGCCGCCTCGGGCACGAGGCCTTCGCCCGGGTGGGTGAGGGTCGCCTGGGTGACCGGAAGGTCCCGACCTTCGCCCTCGTCAACGGGGCGGCGCTGGGCGGCGGGCTGGAGCTGGCCCTGCACTGCGACTACCGGGCGCTGTCCGCCGGCATTCCCGCACTCGCCTTCCCAGAGGTCTTCCTCGGCCTCGTCCCGGGCTGGGGCGGCACCCAGCTGCTGCCCAACCTCATCGGCGCCGAACGGGCGGTGTCCGTCATCATCGGCAACGCGCTCAGCCAGAACCGCATGCTGCGCGGCCGGCAGGCGTTCGAGCTAGGTCTCGGGGACGTGCTGCTGGAGCCGGCGGACTTCCTGGCGGAGGCGCTGCGCTGGGTGGGCCGGGTGCTGCGCGGCGAGGTCGACCCGGTGGCCGCCCGCGCGCCGGTCGAGCGGGGGGCGGCCTGGGCGGAGGCGATCGCACGGGGCCGGGCGCTCGCCGACGCGAAGCTGCACGGGGCCGCGCCGGCCGCCTACCGGGCGTTGGACCTCCTCGCGCTCGCCGAGACCGCCGACCGCGCCACCGGGTACGCGGCCGAGACCGAGGCCCTCGCCGATCTGTCCGTCAGCGACGAGCTCGCCGCCAGCCTGTACTCCTTCGACCTCGTGCAGAAGCGGGCGAAGCGGCCGGTGGGCGGGCCGGACCCGGCGCTGGCCCGGCCCGTGACGAAGGTCGGGGTGGTCGGCGCCGGCCTCATGGCAAGCCAGCTCGCCCTCGTGTTCGCGCACCGGCTCGAGGTGCCGGTGGTGCTCACCGACATCGACCAGGCCCGGCTCGACGCCGGGGTCGCGGGGGTCCACCAGGAGATCGACAACCTTCTGCTGCGCCACCGCATCACCCCCGACCAGGCGAACCGCTACAAGGCGAACGTCACCGGATCCCTGACCAAGGACGGCTTCGCGGACGTGGACCTCGTCATCGAGGCCGTCTTCGAGGACCTGGCCGTCAAGCGGACCGTGCTCGCGGAGCTCGAAGCCGTCGTAGCGCCCACGGCCGTGCTCCTGACGAACACCTCGGCGCTGTCGGTCACCGAGATGGCCGCTGGGCTCGATCATCCCGAACGGGTCGCCGGGCTGCACTTCTTCAATCCGGTGTCGGTCCTCCCCCTGGTCGAGGTGGTCCGCGCTGCCCGCAGCGACGACGCCACCATCGCGACGACGCTGGCCGTGGCGAAGAACCTGAAGAAGAACGCGGTCCTGGTCGCCGATGCCCCGGCGTTCGTCGTCAACCGGCTGCTGACCCGGTTCCTCGGGGAGGTGCTCGGCGCGACGGAAGGCGGTACGCCGCTCGAGGAGGCCGACCACGCCCTCGATCCGCTGGGGCTGCCGATGTCCCCGATGACCCTGCTCGCCCTCGTCGGGCCGCCGGTCGCCCTGCATGTCGCGGAGACGCTGCACGCGGCATTCCCGGACCGGTTCCGGCGGCCGGCGGCTCTCGCCCGGCTGGTCGAGGCGGGCCGGAGCGGCGTCTACACCACGGGCCCGGACGGCGTCCAGACCGTCGACCCGGACGCCGCCGCGCTCATCTCCACGCCGTCCCCGGCCGCCACCCCGCTGACCGGGGACGAGGTACGCGAGGCGGCGTTGCGGGCGCTCGCCGAGGAGATCCACCTGATGCTGACCGAGAAGATCGTCGCGGAGGCCGCCGACATCGACCTGTGCATGATCCTCGGCGCCGGCTGGCCGTTCCACCTCGGCGGCATCACGCCCTACCTGGACCGTACCGGCATCAGCGAGGCCGTCACCGGGCAGCGCTTCACCCCGCCAGGCATCGCCACCCTGCGCTGACCCAATCCGAAATACCGGCACTCAGTACATGGGTGTCTCACCTCAGGCTGGCGAAGAGGGTCAGGCCGTGCGGACCGGTGGCTCGTCGTCGCTACCGCCACGCCGGCCATCGCCGGGGAAATCACCGAACGGGCCCGGCGGCTGAAGATCCGGGGGCAGCGACGGGTCCAAGGAGAACGGGGCGCCGGGCGCCAGCAGGCAGTAGCTTCCGGATTCCTTTCCCACCTGGTACGTCTCGTGACTCGCCGAGGCGCTGCCGCGCCGGACGTCGACCTGAACCTCCCGGACCGTCGGGGAACCCACGGACCGGTGGATCTGCACTCCCCGCACGGCGAACGAGGCGATACCGCCCTGGACATCGTCCAGAGCCCGCATGATGATGGCGAACTCGGACGCCGGGCGGCGTTCCTGGACCGATGGGCAGAGGCGGGCGTAAGCGGCCTCGTAGCGCGAGTCGCTGACCTCCGTCAGGTAGGCGCGGACGGCGTCGGCAGGGCCGTCGGCGGAGCGGAAGAACAGGAACAGGCCTGTCCCGCCCGCGCCGGCCAGGAGGGCGAGCACGAGGACGAGCGGAATCAGCCACCGGGCCCGGCTACGGCGGGGCGCCGGCGGCCCGCCCGGCCACCCGGGGC
>NZ_CDWWEW010000091.1:0-14834 GCF_977966315.1 Frankia sp. CeRuru1 | reverse complement strand
GCTACGTCCGCTCCGCCCGCAAAAGCGGCCAGAACGCCCTGACCACGGTCCCCGCGATCCTCGGCCTGTTCACCGGAACCCACCTGGAGCCCCAGCCCAGCACCCGGCTGACCCCGTCCCGTCCCCGCGAGCCGCGCTGTCACCCACGCGGCCCACACTCGCCCCGCTCGTCCGGCTCGACCAGGGCCAGTAACGCCCAGGCATGGTCCCGGGTCGGGATCAGCAGCACGTCTGCGCCCGCCTCACACCCCTGGTGCCGACTCAGTTACAACATGCGTCATCTACAACATGCGTCATCGCCAAAGTCGCCAACCCAGCCCATCGACGAGTCGGATGCGGTTCGCATGCCGGCGACATGGTCGTCCAGACGGGGCTCGAACCAGCTGTCGACGCCCTGACCAGCACCGTTCCACGGTGCTGAATCTCAAGCGATAGATCGTGAACCACATTCACCCAGGTCAAGGGCATGATCAGAGAGAGGGTGGGGCGGGTGAGACTCGAGCCCCGGGATGCCACGCGGAGCTCGGCATCCCGGGGCTCGGGGAGTCCTCCCCCGGTGGACATCGCGGCCCGCCAGGAACCGACCGATGGCCGGCGAACACGGTGGGCCGGTCGGGTGGCCGGGGTCAGGTGGCCGAGGTCTGCGCAAGCAGCCCCTCGAGCGCCGGGCCCACGATCCGCTTGAACATCCGTCGGGTCCGGGTCCGGTCCAGCATGCCGACCTCCAGGTTGGCGGCCGCGAGGACCCGCTCGCCGTTCTGCGGCAGGCCCGGGGGCACCCCGACGGTCAGGGCCTGCACCGCGACGCGCAGCGCCTCGGCGAGCGGCTGGCCGTCCCGGTGATGCTCCTTCAGTGACGTCGTGACCTGCTCGGAGGCGCCACCGATCGCGACGAAGCCCCGCTCGTCGGCGATCGACCCGTCATAGGTCAGCCGGTAGATCTGGTCGTCGGCGATCGAGGTGCCGACCTCGGCGACGACGATCTCGACCTCGTAGGGCTTGACGCTCTCGCTGAAGATCGCACCGAGGGTCTGCGCGTAGGCGTTGGCGAGCGCGCGGCTGGTCACGTCACGCCGGTCGTACATGTAGCCACGCGAGTCCATGAGACGGATGCCCGCCGTCCGCAGATTCTCGAACTCGTTGTACTTGCCGACCGCGGCGAACGCGATGCGGTCGTAGATCTCACTGATCTTGTGCAGGGTCGCCGACGGATTCTCGGCGACGAACAGGATCCCGTTCTCGTAGGTGAGGACGACGACGCTGCGACCCCGCGCGATGCCCTTGCGCGCGTACTCGGACTTGTCGCGGACCTGCTGTTCGGGGCTCGCGTATCCGAACGGCATGGTCACGTCAGCCTCCCGAGTTCGTCGAACGGTCCGCGATGATGGCCGTCACCACTGGTTCTATCTCATCGTCGGCATAGCGACGGTAGCCGTCCGCCGTCACGACCGCGACGATCGGGTACAGCTTGCGGATTACGTCCGGCCCGCCGGTCGCCGAGTCGTCGTCGGCGGCGTCGTAGAGGGCCTCGACGCTGATCCGGACGGCGTCGTCCTGGCTGAGATCGGACCGGAACCGCTTCTTCAGCGAACCCTTCGCGAACACCGAGCCCGAACCGATCGACTCGTACGTGCGCTCCTCCGACTTCGCCGCCGCGATGTCGTAGGAGAAGATCCGCCCCTTGCCCGTGTCGAGGTCGTACCCGGCGAACAGCGGGACGACGGCGAGGCCCTGCAGGGCCATCGGCAGGTTTCCCTTGACCATGGCCGCCAGCCGGTTGGCCTTCGCGTCCAGGCTCAGCGTCGACCCCTCGATCTTCTCGTAGTGCTCCAGCTCCACCTGGAACAGCCGGATCAGCTCGGCGCCGACCCCGGCAGTGCCGGCATACCCCACACAGGAGTAGTCGTCGGCGTGATGGACCTTCTCGACGTCCCGCTGAGCGATCATGTGCCCCTGTGTCGCGCGCCGGTCACCGGCCATGATCACGCCACCGGGAAACGCCACCGCCACGATCGTCGTGCCGTGCGCCACCTCGGTGACCGGCCCCGGCAGGCCACCCCGGGCCCCCGGCAGCAGGTGCGGCGCCGACCGCGACAGGAAATCGGCGAACGACGATGTTCCCGGCGTCATGAACACAGCCGGTAGGCGCCCGGCGGCCCCCAATGGATCAGCCACGCATCCCCCTTCCGATAGTCGGTCACGTGAGCCGCGCGCCCGGGGCGTCCCCGAGGCTCCCGGCCCGACGTTACAGATGAAGCACAACATAGGGCTATCGCCCCCCGAAGCGGGCGGGCAGGCCGGTCGAACGAGTCAGCAGGGAAGGCGGTCACGGCCGCGCGCGCGGCCCGCCGACCTGCGCCGGGGCACGCGGGCGGTGCGGCGCCGGGCCCCCGCGGCACGCGGCCTCACCCGGCGGCGTCGACCCCGCCAGAGCTACCACCGCCGGGCGTCATCCACGACGCCCGATACCACTGGCTACCGGCCCGCCGGTTACCGGACGGCCGGCTACGGACCGCCGGCTACGGACCGCCGTTACTGGCCGCCCTTCTGGACATAGCCCTTCACGAACTCCTCGGCGTTCTCCTCTAGGACGTCGTCGATCTCGTCGAGCAGGGAATCGACGTCCTCGGAGAGCTTCTCGTGCCGCTCCTTGAGGTCGGAGGCACTCGTGTCCTCGGTCGCGACGTCGTCGATCTCCTCCGCCCGACGGTCCGCGTGTTGCTGCCCGCCGCCGCTGTCCCTGGTGGCCATGAAGCCCTCCTTCGATCGCCTGGCGCGACACTATCCCGCCCCACCGACACCATCCGTTCGATCGGTGAGAGGTCCACTCCATCACGAACCGGCCGTTCCGTCGCGACGTCCGCCCAGGGCGCAACGTGAACCCCCTGCCAGGGATCCGGCGCCGGCTCTCCCGACCGGGATCGGCGCCGGCTCTCAGCGGCCGGCGAGCGCGTCCACCAGATCACTCGCCGTGGGGCAGCGGGTGAGCAGCTCGCCCACGTGCGCCTTCGTGCCGCGCAGCGGCTCCAGCGTCGGCACCCGCTGCAGCGAGTCCCGACCGATGTCGAAGATGACCGAGTCCCAGGACGCGGCGGCGACCTGCTGCGGGTAGAGCGCGAGGCAGCGGCCCCGGAAGAAGGCGCGGGTGTCCTCGGGAGGCTCGGTCATCGCCCGGGTGACCTCCTCCTCGCTGACGACGAGATCGAACCGGCCCCGGGCCACCAGGCGGTTGTAGAGGCCCTTGTCCGGACGGACGTCGTGGTACTGCAGGTCGACGAGCTCCAGCCGCGGCGAGTCCCAGGCCAGGCCGTCCCGCGACCGGTAGCCCTCCAGGATCGACAGCTTCGCGACCCAGTCGAGCTCGCGGACGCAGCTCATCGGGTCGACCTCGAGGCGGCCAAGGATCGACTCCCAGCGGGAGAGCATGTCGGCGGTCTGGCCGTCGACGTCGGCACCGAACCGGTCCTCGACGTACTTGCGGGCCTGCTCGAAGTACTCCATCTGCAGTTGCACCGCGGTCATCCGACGACCGTCGCGCAGAGTCACCAGATGCTTGAGGGACGGATCGTGCGAGATCGCCCGCAGCGCCGCCACGGGCCCGTCCACCGACAGGTCCGCGGTGAACCAGCCGTCCTCGATCATCGCGAGGACCAGGGAGGTCGTTCCCACCTTCAGGTAGGTGGCGACCTCGCTCATGTTCGCGTCGCCGATGATGACGTGCAGCCTGCGGTACTTCTCCGGGTCGGCGTGCGGCTCGTCCCGGGTGTTGATGATGGGCCGCTTCAGCGTGGTCTCGAGCCCCACCTCGACCTCGAAGAAGTCGGCCCGCTGGCTGATCTGGAACCCCGGCTCTCGGCCGTCGATGCCGATCCCGACCCGCCCGGCCCCGCAGACGACCTGACGGGAGACGAAGAACGGGGTGAGGTTGCGGACGATCTCCCCGAAGGGCGTCGACCGTGCCATCAGGTAGTTCTCATGGCATCCGTACGAGACGCCCTTGTTGTCGGTGTTGTTCTTGTAGAGGTAGACCGGCTTGGAGCCGGGCACAGACAACGCCCGGCGGGCGGCCTCGGCCATCACCCGCTCCCCGGCCTTGTCCCACAGCACGACGTCGCGAGGGTTGGTGACCTCGGGCGAGGAGAACTCCGGGTGCGCATGATCGACATAGAGCCGCGCCCCACTGGTCAGGATGACGTTGGCCAGGCCGAGATCGTCCTCGTTGGCCGGGGCGCTCGGATCGACCGCCGGCTCGCGGGGCAGTTCGAAGCCCCGGGCGTCGCGCAGCGGTGACTCCTCCTCGAAGTCCCACCGGGCGCGGCTGCCCGACGCCGACGTTCGACTGGCATACGAGTTCACCACCAACGACGAGGCCAACATCTGATTGGTGTTCGGCTGACCGGGCACCGATACGCCGTACTCGGTCTCGATCCCCATGATCCGGCGCGCGCTCACTCTGCAAGCGTAGGTGCTGCACGGGCGGCCGGTTGGCCGGACGTCTGCCTTGTTTGCTCTGGGCCGCTCGGGATGACACGTCCGCTGCCACGCCTATCGTCAGAATTCGGTGGCGGCACGGTAGTCCGACCGACCGGCGTTCACCGAGGATGCGGGCGGGGGGATACACCCAGGGGTGCCAGTGCCGCAATGCCCAGAGCACCGCCGCGATGCCACCCAGAGCAGCGCCACCCAGAGCATCGCCGCGGGCCCCGGGGCCAAACGGCCCCGGGGCCCGCGGCGCTGGCTCGGGTCCCGCCGTCGGGCGGGCCCCGAGCCCCTTACAGGTACTGGCCGTTACAGGTTAGCGGCCGTTACAGGTTAGCGGCCGTTACAGATACTGGCCGGTGTTCGCGATCGTGTCGATCGAACGGCCGGCCTCGGTACCCTTCGTTCCGGTGACAAGCGTGCGGATGTAGACGATCCGCTCACCCTTCTTGCCGGAGATCCGGGCCCAGTCGTCCGGGTTGGTCGTGTTCGGGAGGTCCTCGTTCTCCTTGAACTCGTCCATGCAGGCGGCGAGCAGGTACTGCATGCGCAGCCCCTTCTGCCCGCCCTCGATGTGCTCCTTGACCGCCATCTTCTTGGCCCGGGCGACGATGTTCTCGATCATCGCACCGGAGTTGAAGTCCTTGAAGTACAGGACCTCCTTGTCGCCGTTGGCGTAGGTCACCTCGAGGAAGCGGTTCTCCTCGCTCTCCGCGTACATCCGCTCGACCACGCGCTGGATCATGGCCTGAACGGTCGCCTCCCGGTTACCGCCGAACTCGGCCAGGTCATCCGGGTAGAGCGGCAGCTCCGGCACGACGTACTTGGCGAAGATGTCCCGAGCCGCCTCGGCGTCGGGCCGCTCTACCTTGATCTTCACGTCGAGCCGACCCGGCCGCAGGATCGCCGGATCAATCATGTCCTCGCGGTTGGACGCGCCGATCACGATGACGTTCTCAAGCTGCTCGACGCCGTCGATCTCGCTGAGCAGCTGCGGGACGATAGTGTTCTCCACGTCCGAGGACACCCCCGAGCCACGGGTCCGGAAGATCGAGTCCATCTCGTCGAAGAACACGATCACCGGCATCCCCTCGGACGCCTTCTCGCGCGCCCGCTGGAACACCAGCCGGATCTGCCGCTCGGTCTCGCCGACGAACTTGTTGAGCAGCTCGGGACCCTTGATGTTCAGAAAGAACGCCCGACCGGTGCCCTGGCCGGTCTTCGCCTCGACCTTCTTGGCCAGCGAATTGGCGACCGCCTTGGCGATCAGCGTCTTGCCGCAGCCGGGCGGGCCGTAGAGCAGCACACCCTTCGGTGGCTTGAGCTGATGCTCCCGGTAGAGCTCCTTGTACAGGAACGGCAGCTCGACCGAGTCCCGGATCGACTCGATCTGGCTCTTCAGGCCGCCGATCTGTTCGTAGCCGATGTCGGGAACCTCTTCGAGGACGAGCTCCTCGACCTCGGACTTGGGAATCCGCTCGAAGGCGTAGCCGGAACGGGATTCGATCAACAACGAGTCCCCGGACCGGATCGGTCCGTCGAGCAGCGGCTGGGCCAGCATGACCACCCGCTCCTCGTCGGTGTGACCGAGCACCAGCGCCCGGTCCCCGCCCTCGAGGACCTCTTTGAGTAGGACGATCTCACCCTGCCGCTCGAACGCGCGCGTCTCGACCACGTTCAGCGCCTCGTTGAGCATGACCTCCTGGCCGGGCAAGAGATCACTGATGTTGACGCTCGGCGACACGGTCACCCGGAGCTTTCTGCCCTGAGTGAACACGTCGACGGTGCCGTCGTCGTAGGAGGAGACAAAGATCCCGTAGCCGCTGGGCGGCTGCGCGAGCCTGTCGACCTCCTCCTTCAGGGTGACGATCTGGTCTCGCGCCTCGCGGAGGGTCGCGACGAGCCTGTCGTTCTGTCCCGTGACAGCCGACAACTCCGCCTGGATCTCCGCAAGCCGTTCCTCCAGCACCCTGAGCTGCCTGGGCGATTCGGACAACCTACGCCGCAGCATGGTCACTTCCTCTTCCAGGAAGGCGACCTGCGTCGTGAGCTCGTGTGTTTCCTTCTCGTACGCCGACCGCCGTGATTCGGCATCACCTGGACGACCCGTGCTCCCACCGGAGCCAGAGCCCGAACGGGGACCGGACACTGCGCCTCCACCTCCCCCGTGCTGACCGGGACGCACCCACACTACCGTTGTGACCGCCGCTGGCAGGCCGGTCGGGCAAGGACGATCCAGCTTTGCCGTAAACAGCGGGTTACGGTGCCATGCTGACAGAAGATCGGAGCCCTGTGGCAACTCCAGCGAAGCCGGGCGTTTCGGCAGACCTGCGGGTAAGGATCGACCAAGATGCCTGCACCGGTGACGGTCTGTGCGTGCAGCTCGCTCCCGCCGTCTTCGAGTTCGACGTCGACGGTCTGGCCTACGTCAAGGACAGCGCGGGCGAGCTGCAGATGCAGCCCGGCGCCTACGTCCCGGTGCCGCTGCCGCTCGTCGACGCGGTGGTCGATGCGGCCGACGAGTGCCCGGGGACGTGCATCTACGTGGAACGCCCCGACGGCACGCTGGAGGCCGGCGGGCCCGTCGGCTGACGACTGGCCCGCCCGGCCGGCACACTCGCGACCACGGCCTGCCCCATGGAACCCCATGGGAATGGCCTGCCCCCTGGGACCCCATGGGATACGTCACATCGGCTGGATCGTCGCCGACCCTGGGTCGGCATCCCGGGACCGGTCGGTCTCGGACCCGGTCTCGGAGCTGGGCTCGGACCCGGGCTCGAGGCCGATCGGCGCGCCCTTCGCCGGCCGGCGGCGGCGCACCGGAGGAGTGACCCCCTCGGCGAGGCGCCGCGCGGTCACCAGGAAACCGGTGTGGCCGACCATGCGGTGACCGGGCCGCACGGCCAGACCCTCGACATGCCAGTCCCGCATCATCGACTCCCACGCCGCGGGCTCCGTGAACGTACCGTGCGCCCGTAGCGTCTCGACGATCCGGGAAAGCTGGGTGGTGGTAGCGACGTAGGCACAGACCACCCCGCCGGGCACCAGCGCCGCGCTGACGGCGTCAACGACCTCCCAGGGCGCGAGCATGTCGAGGACGGCCCGGTCGACGTCACGCTCGGTTGTCTCGGCCAGGTCCCCGACCAGCACGGTGTGGGCGGGATGCGGGCCGCCGAAGAACGCCTCGATGTTGCGCCGGGCAATCTCGGCGAAGTCCGCGCGCCGCTCGTAGGAGACCAGACGCCCGGAGTCGCCGATGGCACGCAGCAGCGAGCACGACAGCGCCCCGGACCCGACGCCGGCCTCCAGCACCCGGGCGCCCGGGAAGATGTCCGCATAGGTGACGATCTGCGCCGCGTCCTTGGGGTACACCACGGTCGCCCCGCGCGGCATGGACAGCACGAAGTCGACGAGCAGCGGACGCAGCGCCAGGTAGTCGGTGCCACCCGTGCTGGTGACGACGATCCCCTCCGGCCGGCCGAGCAGGGCGTCATGCTCGACGGCTCCCCGGTGGGTGTGAAACTGCCTGCCCGGTTCGAGGACGACGGTGTGCCGGCGCCCCTTGGGATCGGTCAGCTGCACCCGGTCGCCCTTGGTGAACAGGCCCCGGCGATGAGCGGCGCCGGTCGGGGGCGGAGCGTAACCGCCGGCCAGGGACGGCACCTCCCCCGGGGACACCGGCTCGTCGGGCGGGGCGCTCACCGGGACGCCACCATGCGGGCGGCGGCGGCCGGATCGATATGGGCGACGAGATCCACCATCGCGAGCACGCCGACCGGGCGGCCCGCCTGCTCCACGAGGTACTCCGACGCCGGCACCCGCTGCACAGCCGCCAGCAGGGCCTCGCCTTCCAGATCGGCGTCGAGGACCATGCCGGGCGAGATCACCCGGCTCACTTCATCCACGGTCATCCAGGGTCTCCGATGCTCCGGCAGCGCGTCGACCGCGGAGCCATTCATGATCTTCAGGGGACTGCCGTCACGGTCGATCACCGCGACGGCGGTGGCGCCGACCTCCTGGGCTCGCCGCAGCGCCTCCGCCAGCGGGACGGCACCCTCGACGGGCAGCGTCCGGCGCGCAAGGCGGCCGGCGCACAGGCCAGGCAGCCGCTCCCGCACCTGCGCGGCGCGCAGCGACTGGTAGGCCGCGAACGCGAGGAAGCCCGCCAGGGCATAGGTGTACACCATGCCGATGCCGTCGGAGGTCGACGCACCCCAGACGACCAGGCCGGCGGCGACGACGAACCCGCCGTAGGCACCGGCCCGCAGCCCCCGCAGCTTGTCGCGCGTCAGGCCCCACACCGCGGCGACGACCACCCGTCCACCGTCCAGCGGGAGGCCGGGTGCCAGGTTGAAGAGGAACAACGCGATGTTGATGAGTCTGAGATCGTGCAGGACCGCGCCGGCATCGCTGGTGTCGTCGAGGCCGAGCAGGCCGAGGTGACAGCCGGCGGCCAGCACCCCGTTGACCGCCGGGCCGACGAAGGCGATCAGGAACTCGCGGCCGGCGCTGCGGGGCTCCGGCTCAAACTCGGTGAACCCGGCGAAGCCGTGCAGGGTCACGGACCGCACGGTGTGACCGAACGCCAGCGCCGTCAGAGCGTGACCGATCTCGTGGGCGAGCAGGGAGGCCAGGAAGCCGATAGAGATCAACGAGGAGAGCGCGAGGATCCGCCCGTCGGACGCCAGCGGCAGCCGGTCGCGGATCGAGCCGGAGAGCAGGTAGGCGACGAGGACGGCAAAGACGATGGCGAACGGCGAGATGACGATGGGAACGCCGCGGATCCGCCCGACCAGCACGCCGGGGGGGCGCTCACTCGGAGCCTGCCCCGCCGGGCTCGCGCCGCCGTGGGCGCTCGAACCCGCGCCGCTCGAACCCGCGCCGCCCGAACCCGCGCCGCTCGAACCCGCGCCGCCCGAACCCGCGCCGCCGTGCTGATCCGCCATGGATCCGATGCTACGGACCATACTCCGACCCGTCGTCCGGGACCGAGTGGCAAAGATGTCGGTGGGGGGATCTAGGGTCCAGGACATGACCTCGACGCAGCGCTCTCCTGCCATCCCGGGACCGGTGGCGTCGGCCGCGCCCCGGCCGTTGATTGGTTCACTGTCACCGTCGCGGGCGGCGGACTTCGTCAACTGTCCGTTGCGCTACCGGTTCCGGGTCGTCGACCGGCTCCCCGAGCCGCCGAGCGAGGCCGCGACCCGCGGGACTGTGGTGCACGCGGTCCTGGAGAAGCTGTTCGATCTCCCGGCGTCCCGGCGTACCCTGCAGGCCGCACGGGAGCTGGTCGAGCCGGCCTGGGATACGGTGCGCGCCCGCGAGCCGGCGGTCGATGCGCTGTTCGGTGGCCGCGACGAACTGGCGGCGTGGTTGGAGTCGGCCCGCGAACTGCTCGCCGGGTACTTCGCGCTGGAGGATCCGTCACGGCTGGCGCCGGTGGCCCGCGAGCTGTACGTCGAGCACGTGCTCGACTCCGGCCTGCGGCTGCGGGGCTACCTGGACCGGCTCGACGAGGCGACCACGGCGCAGGGACCCGCCCTGCGGGTGGTCGACTACAAGACCGGCCGCTCGCCCGGTCCGGCGTTCGAGAGCTCGGCGATGTTCCAGATGAAGTTCTACGCCCTGCTGCTCTGGCGGATCCGTGGAGTGCTCCCGCGCGAGCTGCGGCTGTACTACCTCGGCGACCGCACCTGGCTGCGGGCCACCCCCGACGAGGCCGACCTGCGGGCCACCGAGCGGCGGATCGAGGCCCTGTGGGCGGCGATCGACCGCGCGCACCGCACCGGGGACTGGCGCGCCACCCCGAACAGGCTGTGTTCCTGGTGCGACCATCAGGCTCGATGCCCAGCCTTCGGCGGCACCCCACCACCGCTACCGCAGCAGACATCCATGGTGCCGCTCGACGAGGCCGCCCCCACCGTCTGCGAGGCGGACGGCTGATGGCGGTCTCAGGCCGGGCCCCGTCCGGCCCCCGTTCCCCGCGGACAGCCCGTTTACGGTGCCGGCATCCTCAGCTCGCCGGAGGCGGTGGCTCCACCGGGCCTCCTCGGGGGCACTCCAGATCACCCGATTACCAAAAGTAATATCGATCGGACCTTCAGTGCTGCCAGCGGTACAGTCGGCGACGGCGAGATGCCGATCATCGTTCAGTCGTTGGGGAGATCGACCACGGTAGCCGAACGGCCGCCCCAGGTCAGTCGGGGCCGAGCGCAGGCAGGACAGGCACGACGTGTCGAGAGAGACCGTGTCGAGAGACGTCGAGAGAGACCGTGTCGAGAGAGACACAGCGCGCCGCGAGGGAGAGGACATCACGATGGCCCGACGGACCGGATCGTCCCGAGGCGGGAAGCGGGGCGCGGTCGCGGGCAGCCCGCCCGGCCGGGAGGACCGCGGGTCGCGGCCCGGCGAGTACGGTGCCGGCCGCGACGGCCGGGCTCCCGAGCACCCGGGCGGCCGGCGAGAAGACGGACCGGACGCCGCACCCGCGGCCCGCGCCGCCAAGCTGACGAAGGTCTATGGCTCCGGTGATACCACCGTCACGGCACTGCGCGAGATCAACCTGGCCTTCCCCCGCGGCCGATTCACCGCAATCATGGGGCCGTCCGGGTCGGGGAAGTCGACGCTGATGCACTGCCTGGCCGGGTTGGACACAGTCACCCGGGGACGGGTCTTCATCGGCAATGTGGACCTGTCCCGGCTGTCCGACAAGCAACTGACCCAGTTGCGTCGCGACCGCATCGGGTTCATCTTCCAGCAGTTCAACCTGCTGCCCACGCTGACCGCGGCCGAGAACATCACGCTGCCGTTGAGCATCGCCGGGCGTTCGCCGGACCGGGCCTGGATGCGCACCGTCGTTGACGCGGTCGGTCTCGCACCGCGGTTGAAGCACCGGCCGAGCGAACTCTCGGGCGGTCAGCAGCAACGGGTTGCCTGCGCGCGGGCACTGGTCACCCGGCCGGAGATCATCTTCGCCGACGAGCCGACCGGCAACCTCGACTCCCGGTCGGGAGCCGAGGTGCTGTCGTTCCTGCGTGACTCGGTCTCCGAACTCGGGCAGACAATCGTCATGGTCACCCACGACGCGACGGCGGCGTCCTACTCGGACGAAGTGATCTTCCTTGCCGACGGTCGACTCGTTGACGCGATCGCGAACCCGACCGCGGAGGAGGTGCTGGACCGGATGAAGCACCTCGACGCCGCCGCGGACGGCTCGGCGGCCGACGGCGAGATCGCTGACGGCCGGGACGGTGGCTTCGAAGAACACGACGCCGACAGGCGCACTCCCCGCTACCGCGACGACCATAACGACACCGACGGTCGCTACGGGCCTGCCGGTGGCTACGACGACTACGTCTACCCAGACCAGGTCTACCCGGACCAGCCGACCTACGGGCGGGACGAGCACGATCCCTATCAGAGCCATTACCCGGAGCGGCGCACCGGCCAGTTCGAGGCAATCCCCGCCCCGGACCTCGGGCCCGACGCCGGTGGGCAGCCGGCCTCCAGGCGGGTCGGCGGCACGCGCCACGGTGAGGAGTACCACTCCGGCCGCTCCCACCACCGGCCGGTGCCGAGGCCTGGCGGCGGGCCTCCACCCACCGACCCCGGCCGCACCGGCGGTTTCGGTCCTCGCCCCGGCCATGTTGACGGCTCCGGCCATGTCGACGGCCCCGGCCGTGTTGACGGCGGACGGGACAGTTACCACCCGGATGGCACGGAGCCGGCGGGCTGGACCTGAGCCGATGCTGCGCGCCACCCTCAAGAGCCTGCTGGCCCGCAAGGTCCGGCTGGTGCTCTCCATGCTGGCGGTCGTCGCCGGGGTGAGCTTCGTGACCGGGACCCTGGTCCTGACCGACACCCTCAACCGGACGTTCGACACCCTCTTCACCAACATCAACAAGAACGTCAGCGTCGCCGTGCGCTCGGTCAACGCGATCGACCCGACGAGCGACGTCGGCCGCCCGCCGCTGCCGGCCTCGCTCCTCCCCACCGCCGCCGGAGTGGACGGGGTGCGGGTGGCGGTCGGCAAGGTCAACGGCCAGGCCGTCCTCGTCGACCCGGCCACCGGCAAGCCCTCGAACACCAACAGTGCACCGGGGATCGGTATCAGCTGGACCGGGGGTCAGCCCACCTCGGCGGAGGAGATCGCCGAGGGTCGCCCGCCCGGCCCCGGGGAGATCGTCGTCGACCGGGCGACCACGGAGAAGCTCCACCTGCCGCTCGGGGCAAAGATCTCGGTGCAGACCAAGGGTCCGCCCGCGCAATACACCCTGGTCGGCACCTTCCGGATCGGCGGTCAGGACAGTCTCGGGGGCGCCGCCATCACCGCGTTCGACACCGCCACCGCCCAGCGGGTCCTGCTCGCGCCCGACCGGTTCAGCGCGATCCACCTGGCCGCCGAGCCCGGCCTGACCCAGGAGGAGCTGCGGGCCCGAGTCGCCGCCGCGCTCCCGCCGGGTGTCGAGGCGATCACCGGCAGGCAGTTGGCGGATGAGAGCGCCAGTGCCGTGCAGAACGCCGTCAGCGGCTTCTCCACCTTTCTGCTGATCTTCGCCGCCATCTCGGTCTTCGTTGGCGCCTTCATCATCTTCAACACCTTCACGATGCTCGTCGCCCAACGGGTGCGGGAACTGGCCCTGCTGCGAGCGATCGGGGCGAGCAAACGTCAGGTCCAGATGTCCCTGCAGGTCGAAGCGGCGCTGGTCGGCTTCGCCGGGGCCACTGCCGGCCTGGTGGCCGGCGCGGGGCTCGCGCTGCTGCTGCGCGCCGCCGTCGGTGTGTTCGGCGTGGAGCTGCCCAGCGGTGCGCTGGTCTTCCGCTCCCGCACCGTCGTGATCGCCTACACCGTCGGTGTGCTCATCACCGCCGCGGCGGCGTTCGTGCCAGCCCGCAAGGCCGCGTCGGTACCACCGATCGCGGCGATGCGGGAGACCTACGTACTGCCGACCCGCTCGCTGCACTCCCGGGCGATCGCCGGGTCGGTGCTCACCGCGCTCGGCATCGTCCTGATGATCCTCGGCACTGCCTCGGCGGGCAAGCCGGGAGCCACCGCCGTCGGGGTGGGCGCGGCGGGGATCTTCCTCGGCGTCGCCACCCTCTCACCGCTGCTGTCCGGACCGATCATCCGGGTCCTCGGCGCACCGTTGGCGAGGATGTTCGGGGCCACCGGCCGGCTCGGCCGGGAGAACGCGATGCGCAACCCGCGCCGGACCGCCTCCACCGCCTCCGCGTTGATGATCGGACTCGCCCTGGTCAGCGCCTTCTCCGTGCTCGGACAGTCGATCAAGGAGTCGGTGCGGGAGACAGTGTCGAACAGCCTCGGCGCCGATTTCTACCTGACTCCCCAGAACTTCGGGCAGGGATTCAGCGGTGAGGTGGCTCGCGAGCTGGCCGGCAAGCCCGGCATCGAGATCGCCACGGGTCTTCGGGGCGGCCTGGTGAAGATCTCCGGGCAGAGCTCCCAGGTGCTGGCCGGCGACCCGGCGGGCCTGGTCAAGATGCTGGCCATCAAGGAGGTGACCGGTGACGTCCACGCCCTCGGCGACGGCACGATCCTGGCCGAGGACTCCACCGCCGCGGACCACCAGCTACGGGTGGGGCAGAAGGTCCCGGTCACCTTCGCTGACGGCCGCGCGGAGCTGACCCTGGTGGGCACCTACAAGAAGAGCCAGGTAGCCGGTAAGTGGATCATCTCCACGAGCGAGTTCGCCCGGCATTCCACCGATGACCTCGACCTGTTTGTCCTGGTGAAGAGGGCGAGCGGGGCGGACCCGGCGATGGTCCGGGCCGAGATCGCCACGGTGGTCAAGTCGTTCGCCACCGTGGCGGTCCGGGACCAGTCCGAGTTCGTCGCACAGCAGGAGAAGCAGGTCGACCAGCTGCTCGGGTTCATCTACGTGCTGCTGGCCTTGGCAGTCGTCATCGCGCTGTTCGGCATCGTCAACACCCTGGCGCTCTCGGTAATCGAACGGACCCGGGAGATCGGTCTGCTGCGTGCGGTCGGCATGACGCGGTCGCAGATGAGGCTGATGGTCATCCTTGAATCGATGATCATCTCGGTCTTCGGAGCCGTGCTGGGCGTCGTCGTCGGGAGCATCTTCGGCTGGGCGCTGACGAAGGCGCTGGCCTCCCTGGGAATCAGCACGTTCGCCTACCCGGTACGGACGATCCTGCTCGTGGTCCTCACCGGGGCGATCCTCGGCGTGCTCGCCGCCGTCTTCCCCGCCCGGCGCGCCGCCCGCATGGACGTCCTGCGCGCCATCTCCGCCGTCTGACCCAGCACCCACCAGCACCGGCCAGCACCCGGAACGGGCGAATCTGGGGGAGCAAGGCACGGTCCCGGCCCCGCGAAC
>NZ_CDWWEW010000090.1:0-14860 GCF_977966315.1 Frankia sp. CeRuru1 | reverse complement strand
GGCCTACGTGGGAGAAGATCAGCCGGAAACCCTCACCGCAGCCATCAGCCTGGTGGGCGATCTGTGCCTGAGCCGGGAGGTACCGGCTGCGCGAAAGCTGGCCGAGAACACCTTCCAACAGGCCAAGCGCCGGCTTGGCGCGGACAATCTCTACACCCTCGCGGCGGCTAACGCACTGGTCGTCGCCATTCGGCTCGATGGCGACCCGGACGAAGCCGGCGCCCTCGCCCAGGAAACGGGGAACAGATTACGGGCCGTTCTCTCCGACGATCACCCTTTCACGGTGTCATGCATGCTCAATCTAGCCAACTGCCGCTACGACAGTAACCAGATGATGAGCTCGCGGAGTCTCGACGAGGACGCCGTCTCTCACCTGCGGAACCGGCTCGGCGATGACCACCCGACCACCCTGATCGCCTCCGCCAATCTGGCGATCGACCTGTCCGCCCTCAGCGAGACCGAGACGGCAGATGCGCTACGCGCAAATGTTCTAGCCACACTCGGGGAGAGTCTGGGAGCCGACCATCCGATCATCGCGTCCGTGCGGGCCGGCGATCGCATCGACCTCGAGATCGACCCACCCCCGCCCTGACCCGGGTGCCCGGCGACTCAGGAGACGGCCTCCGGAGGCTCTGCCCGTTACCAGGTGCAGCGTACGGGTCGCCCGGCAGCCGGCCGCAGGCTAGTGCACCAGGGGGCAGGGGTGTTCGTCATCTACTGAGCATCATCGCCGCACCCGGCGGCGTGTTGTGGGCCACTTTCGACTTCTCTCCGCTGCCGACCAGTCCGAAGGTTCCCACCGGTGCGTTTCTCGTATGGATCACCTGCACCGATGGGGCGGTGAATCTCAGCGGCGAACGCTGGATCAACCACCCGGACGGCTATGCCATGACGAATCTCTCCGTGCGGCCCCGCGCCGACCATCCCGATCACCTGATGGGCCGGGTTCATCTGCAGGGATGCAGCGATTACGCCGTCGACCGGATCTTAAAACCCGGCCGGTGACCGAGCCGCCGAACGCCAGGATGGGTGACTGCCGCGGGTCCGGCGCTCCAGGTCCTTTACCTTCCGGCCCGGTGAACAGGCAGGATCGATCTGTGCGGACACGGCGGGCATCAGAGGAGGACTGGGGCGCGATCTGGCCGATCTGGCGGGCCGTTGTGGTCGAGGGCGAGACCTGCGCCTGGACACCGGACACCGACGAGGACGTCGCGAAAAGCGCGTGGATGCTGCCCCCGCCGGCCGAGGTTCTGGTGATGGAGGAGGACGACGGCCCGGGCGATACCTCGATCATCGCGACCGCACTGCTCACACCGAGCCAGCCGGGCCTGGGAGATCATGTCGTCCAGGCGGTACTGCTCGTTGATCCTAAGCGGGTGGATCACGGGGCTCCGCGCGGCGGGGCCGGAATGTACCAGGGCTACGGGCCGTACGGGGGACGTAGCTACTACGGCGGCCGGGGAGCCGGGGGCGACCGCTGGGAGAGCGTCAGCCGGCAGGCCGCGGAGCAGATGATCGAGTACGCGGCCGATCTCGGCTACCGGGCGATGCAGCTCAACGCCGTCGTCGCCGCCAATCCACGGTTGGTCGCGCTGTGGCGCTCGCTGGCGTTCCGCCTCGTCGGGACCCTTCCGGCGGCCTTCCGCCATCCCTGGCTCGGCGACGTCGACCTCTACGTGATGTACCGCTTCCTGCCCGCCCGGGAGAACTGACCGGCGCACCGGGTGCCTGCGCCCCTGGCAGAGAGGGGAGCACCGTCGCCGGAATCCTCACCGGAGGATCCGGAGGGATACTGAGGGATAGGGATACTGAGGGCCGCGGAGGGTAGCGAGGGATACCGAGAGACGTGGAGGAGGACGCACCGGCGCGGGTTCGCGACCCGCGCCGTCCAACCATGCCATGGTGCCCGTCCCCTCCTGCCCATGGCCCAGGACGAGGAGCCTGTCTGTGCATCTGAGCGCCGCGCCCGATCTGTCCTTCTCCGACACGCGATCGACCATCGCCGTCCTGACGATCCTGGGCGGTGCGGTCCTGCTGGCCCTGGCCGTCTCCGTGTTGCTGCACCGCATGGCCAGACGGATCGGCCGCCATTCGGAGATCGTCGCCGATCTCGCACAGCACGGTAAGCGGCCGACGCGACTCACGCTCGTGCTGGTGGCCCTGCTCGTCGGCCTCAACTCCACGGCTGAACAGGCCTGGACCGAGGCGGCCCTGCGGGTGTCCAATGTCGCCCTTATCGCTGGAATCGCCTGGTGCGTCACGGTGCTCGCGTTCACCTTCGAGGACCTCGCGCTCGCCCGCTACCGGGTGGATGTCGTCGACAACCGGCATGCCCGCCGGGTGCGCACCCAGGTCATCCTGCTCCGACGGGTCACGGTGGTCATCATCTCGATCATCGCGGGCGCCTCGATGCTCATGACGTTCCCGAGCGTCCGCGTCGCCGGCGCCAGCATCTTCGCCTCGGCCGGCGTGATCGGCATCGTCGCGGGGCTGGCCGCCCAGACCTCGCTGTCCAACGTCTTCGCCGGACTCCAGCTGGCCTTCACCGACGCCATCCGGGTCGACGACGTGGTGGTGGTCGAGAAGGAGTGGGGCAGGATCGAGGAGATCACTCTCACCTACGTCGTCGTCCACATCTGGGATGACCGGCGGATGGTCCTTCCGTCGACCTACTTCACCACGACACCATTCCAGAACTGGACCCGCAAAGAGTCCGCGGTCCTCGGTGCCGTCGAGCTGGACCTGGACTGGGCAATCCCGATCGACGAGATGCGGGCCGAGATGCACCGGGTCTTGGACGCCACGGACCTGTGGGACAAGCGGGTCTGTGTCCTGCAGGTCACCGACGCCATCGGTGATCACATCCGCATCCGCGTCCTGGTCAGCGGCAAGGACGGACCGACCGTGTTCGACCTGCGCTGCCACATGCGCGAGGCACTCATCCGATGGGTGCAGCACAACCATCCGACAGCCCTGCCCCGGACCCGCATCGAGTTCGACGCCTCCGCGCACCTGCTCGGTCTGCGCCTCCCGGATCAGGGCCGGCCCGATGACCGCGACGGCCGCGGCCACCCCGACGGCGACCACCCCGGCAGCAGGTCCGACCGGCTCCGCAAGACGAACGGCATCCGCCTCGACGAAGCACCAGCGCGGGCGGTTCCCGTCCCAGTGCAGGGTCTCCTCTCCCCCACGATCATGGCTGCCACGAACTCGGCCGCGGTTACCACTGCCGGCAGCGCGAGCCGGGAGGCGGAGACCGGTACGGGGGGCGGGACGAGCACCGCGCCCGCGGATGCGCATGCCGATGCCGCCGAGGACGCCCGGCTGTTCTCCGGCGCGAGTGCCGACGCCGCGGAACGGGCACGGAACTTCAGCGGGACCAGCAAGATCGACGAGCACGACAGCTCCGCTTCTTCTCCACCGCCCCGCGACGACGATGACGACGCGGCACACCCGGCAGAATCGACCCGACGCCAAACGACACCGAAGGCGCATGACGACACCGGAGGCGCATGACGACACCACAGAAGGCTCCGGCCCGGGTCCTCCGCAGGTATAGAGGGCCCGGGCCGGAGCAGGTGTCGGGTCAGAGCAGGTGCTCTGCGTGCTGCCGACCGGGTCGCGGTCACCCGGTCGCCGACGGGTATCGCGATTACCGGCGGGCGTAACGACGGCTGCGGGTCGACCCCGACCGGCCGCCGTGGCCCCCCACGTTCCGCCACACCAGGAGAACCAGGATGGCACCGATGATGGACCCGAGAATGCCGGACGGCTGCAGAGCGCCTTCGCCGACATCCTTATTGAACAGGACGTAACCGAGGAATCCTCCGACGAAAGATCCGATGATTCCCACCACAATGGTGCCGAGGATCCCGATGGGATCCCGGCCGGGCAGCAACACGCGTGCGACGGCCCCGGCGACAAGTCCGAGCAGAATCATGACTACAATGAAGGTAATCATTGTTTTCTCCCTACCGAGGTGGTTGGATTACTTATCCCCGGCGCCGCCGTCCCCCCCGGACCAGCAGCAGCACCACCGTGCCGGCCAGGACCCCGCCCGTGGCCTTCGGGTTGCTCCGCATCCGCTGCCCGACGGACCGCGCGGCTTTCCCGCTGGTGGCGAGGGTCTTCTCGGTGGCGACCGACACATGGGGAGCAAGGGTCTGGACGGCCTCGTTGACCTTCTGGCGCACCTCAGCGGCTCCGCCGGCCACTCTGGCCTTGGTGCCCGGGGTGTCGGCCCCGGTGCCCGGGGTGGTCGTGTCCGCATCGGCCAGGCCCGAGCCACTGACGTTTCCCGCGCCACTGACGTTTCCCGGGCCACTGACACTTGAGGTGGCGGTGGTCGCGGCGATGACGTCGGGGCTCGGCGCCGGGGAACCGTGACCGTTCAGGCCGGGTGCCGGGCCGGAATCTACACTCCCGGTACCGGTCGGGACCGGGGGGACCGGGGGGCGCGCGAACGGAGCCGTGGTCGTGTCGTCGGCAGGAAGCGGCGCGGTCCGTGCGGGCTCCGGCATCACTGAACTCGGGTCCATTGGCATCGTTCGGTTCCTCCCTGGAAGGTGTCGGTGTCTGACCTGGGGACCGGGTCCGACCTGGAATCGATGGCTGAGCTGGTCAACGGCTGAGCTGGCATCACGCTCAGCCCGTCCGACCGGGACCGACGCGGACCAACTGGCCGGGCCGCATCTACGATCAGGACTACCGGCGGCTCCCCGTGGCGCGCAGAGAAACCCGACCGGGCGGGATGTTCACTAGCCGTACTTCTCGTTGTCATACCCGGAATCAATGCGGATAACCCGATGTGGGCGCCCTGACGGGACACGGGGCCGCATCGCCGATACCTAATACTATCCATAAAAATATAAATGCCACCTAACGACCAATATCGATCATGGATCATCTCTCCCCAATTCACCCACGGCAGGGGATAATGGGAGGTATCGGGCGATCGACGGTGCGGACGACCCGGCGTCGGCTACGGTTCGGACAGCAGCCATGAGCGTCAGGGGGTGGCTGATGTCGGATGTGCCCACAATGTCCTCCGCAGCCGACCGGAACGGTCCACTCGAAGGCATCCGCACACTGGCCGCACGCCTCGCCTCCGGCGAGATGACGTCCCGCGAGCTCGTCGAAGCCGCGTTGGCCCGGATAGCGGCGACCCAGACCACCGTTAACGCCTTCCGCTGGGTACGGGCCGAGGCTGCCCTCGCAGAGGCCGAGGCGGCGGACGTCGCACTCGCCGCCCGCGGGAGCCGGTCCGGCCGACTCAGCCGGTCCGGCCGACTCAGCCGGGACGCCCGCGGCAGCTGGTGGGGCGCGACGGGATGGCGACCACTACTCGGCGTGCCCATTGCGATCAAGGACGACACCGACCTGACCGGTACCCCCACGGCCTTCGGCGCCATGGGGGAGTTCTCCCCCGCGGTCCGGGACAGCGAGATGGTGCGACGGCTGAAGGCGGCCGGTGCCATCATCATCGGCAAGACCAACACCCCCGAGTTCGGGCAGTGGCCGTTCACCGAGGGCCGGGCGTTCGGGGTGACCCGTAACCCGTGGGATCTCGACTACTCTCCCGGCGGCTCCTCCGGAGGCGCGGCGGCCGCGGTGGCCGCGGGGCTGGTACCGGCGGCGATCGGTTCGGACGGGGCGGGCTCCGTGCGCATCCCCGCCGCCTGGACCCACCTGGTCGGGATCAAACCGCAGCGCGGGCGCATCTCGAGCGCCCCGGTCCGCGAGCAGTTCAACGGGCTCACTGTCTACGGCCCGCTAACCAGGACCGTCGCCGACGGGGCCCTGCTGCTCGACATCCTGTCCGGCAGCCTGCCCATCGACCGGGCTCGACCGCCGGCGCCGGCCGAGCCGTTCCTCACCGCCGCCGGCCATCCCCCTTCCCGCTTGCGGATCGGGCTCTCCCTGCACCACCCGTACAGCGGGATGCCGGTGGCCCTCGATCCGGCCGTCCGGGCCGCCGTGGAACGGCTGGCCGAGATCCTGGCCCGCTGCGGGCACGACATCGTGCCGGTGGAGCCGCCCTACGGCCTGCTTGGCACGATCTTCCTGCCGCGGTCCATGGACGGCATCCGCGACTGGGCCGGGCGGGTGCCCGATCCCACCCTGCTCGACCCGCGGACCATGGCCAACGCGCGGACCGGACGGATGCTGCGCCCGTTCCTCCCGCTGACACGCGCCGCGGAGCCACTGGCCCGGCTCAACATCGGCCGCATCTTCCGGCGGGTCGACGTCATACTCGCCCCGACGACCGCCACGCCGCCGCCCCGGGTGGGCGAGCTCAACCGGGAGAGCAACTGGGCCACCGACCAGGCGATCGTGGCGGCGTGCCCCTACACCTGGCCGTGGAACGTCCTCGGTTGGCCCGCCGTCAACGTACCGGCCGGACGCACCGCGGCGGGACTGCCCGTCGGCGCCCAGCTGATGGGGCCGGCGAACAGCGAGACCTTGCTGATCTCCCTCGCGGCGCAGCTGGAGGACGGCGAGCGCTGGCACCTCCATCAGCCGGGAGAACGCTCGGCCCACGCGATCTGACGATCTGACCCGACGGGCACCCGACCCGACCTGGTCCACAGGCCGACCTGGTCCACGGACCAACCTGACCTTACGGGTAGCGGGGTGTTACCGAATAGCCGAAATGCGAGGGCCTCTCACGGAACCCCGATCCGGCCGGGACAATGACCCATGCGAAGACGTCGTTCAGGCGCTGGCGGACCCGGCGGACTAAGCGGACCCGGCGGACTAAGCAGACCCGGCGGGCTAAGCAGACCCGGCGGGCTAAGCAGACTCAGCAGGCTCCGCGGGGTGGAGGATGTCCGTCCCCTCATCGCCGGAACGCTCGTCCTCGTCACGATCATCGTCCTCGACGCGACGCCCGGGCTGATCCTGGTCGGGTACTTCGGTCTCGGACCAGTGATCATCGCGGCGACCAGTCCACCCCGAGTCACCGCCGCGGTCGGAGCGCTGACAGTGATCACGGCACTCCTCTCCGGGTTCTGGGATCATTGGTTCGGGACCGGTCCGCATCTCGCCGCGACCACACTGGTCGCCCTCCAGTCCGTGATCGCCGTCTACATCTGCGCGCACCGGGAGCGGCAACGCTCACAACTGCACCAGGTCAAAGCGGTTGCCGAGGTCGCGCAGCAGGCACTGCTACCGGCGGTCCCCAACCGGCTCAACGGGGCCGGTTTCGCGGCTCGGTACCTCTCCGCCGCCCAGGAGGCGTCGGTGGGTGGCGATCTCTACGAGGTCGTCTCTACCTCGCAGAGCATCCGGATGATCATCGGCGATGTCCGCGGCAAGGGCCTGCCGGCGGTCCGGCTGGCCTCGATAGTGCTCGGCGCCTTCCGCGAGGCGGCGGTAACCTGGCTCGACCCGGAACAGGTGGCCGCCGCCTGCGCCCGCGCGGTGGGTCGAGAGGCCGAACCCGAGGACTTCGTGACGGCGCTCATCGTCGACATCCACCCGAACGGTCGGCTGGGCCTGTGCTCGGCCGGGCATCACCCGCCGCGGCTGGTCTCGGCGGACGAGTGCACCACGCTGGAACTGAAGTCGCCCAGTCCGCCACTCGGGCTGGCCGAGCGCTTCTCCGTCACGACGGCGAGCTGGGCGGTCGGCGATCGGATGCTGCTGTTCACCGACGGTCTCACCGAGGCCCGGGACGGCCGGGGGCGGTTCTTCCCCCTGGACGATCATCTGGACCTGCTGCGGGGCGGCAGCCAGGACGACGCACTCGACCGTCTCGCCGGGGCTCTGCGCGCCCATGTGGACGGCAGGCTGCAGGACGACCTCGCGGTGCTGCTGGCCGAGCGGGAGGCGGGACCGAGTGGCGGGACCGAGTGGCGGGATGGGAGCGGGGACGGGAGCCGGCGTCCTGAGCTCCTGAGCTCCTGAGCCCGGCGGGACCCGGGCGGCCCCTCGGCCCAAGATCCGACTCCCATCCGGCGTGCCGCTGCCCCTCGGAGCCCGTCGCGATCAGCTACGGTCACCCAATGCGGAGGGATTCCGTGGCCGCCGTCGGATACCGACGCCTACAGTTGTGCTCACGGGTATTCACTCCAGGTATCGATACGCCGGACGGTCGGAGACGGTCGTGAGCTTTCCGGTGGATTCCGGTGACCGTCGCACCGTGCGGCTGCTCCTGACCCTGCTCGTCGTTGTGAGCGCCGTGGCCGCGTTCGCCGTCGGCGGTCTGATCGCGACGTCCGGGTTACGGGTGAGCTGGGGACGCGCCGAGGGCGCCGCGGCAGCGGCCGAGGTCCCCGTCGCCAAGGACGGCTCGCTGCCGGCAGCGATCGGCAGGCTGGGCATCGGCGGCGGCTCGGATCCCTCGTCACTCACGGATCCCTCGCCACTCACGGTGGGCCCCTCCCCGAAGAGCGGGCCTTCGCCGGCCACCGTGTCACCGGCGCCGACGGATGCGGGCGGGGCGAAACACCCGGTGCCAAGCCCGGTGCCAAGTGGCGAGGACCCGTCTACACCCACGGCACCGAGCCCGCAACACAGCTGCGCGGCCCCGGCCACCTCCGCACCCGGCGGGTCGGGCGCCCCCATCCTCATCTACCCGTTGTGCTGATATCCGTTGTGCCGAGCTATCCGCCGGATCCAGGCCGCCAGTCGGGCGAGCGGCCGGTGAGGGCCAGCAGCCTCGTCCACTCGTCGGCGTCATCCGGGACCGGCACCGGGCGGGCGAAGATGCCGGCCGCCCGCCAAGCGTCGATCTGCGACGCCAAGTGCTCGTGGACCCGGTGCACGAGGTCCCGGTCGGACCCGACGCCCGCCGCCGACGAGGTGTCACCGGCCCGCCGGCCGTGCATGTCGATCGCCCGCGCCAGATCCCAGCCGTGGATCAGTAGGTCGGCGGTCAACTGGAAGGCGTACTCGCTCGCCGGCGTGGGGCCGAAGGAGAGGACCGGCACCGACGCCCAGGCTCCCGGGCGGTTCCAGGCGTCCCGTGCCCCACGGGCCGCCGCCGGCCAGCTCGCCACGGGATCCGCCCCGAGCTGATCGCCGTCGAACCGGGGGCCGATGTCAGCCATGGTGAGGCCGGCCAGCAGCGGCGGCACCCATAGCTGCTCCACGGTGAGGTGGTTGACGAGCGCGCGGACGTTCCAGTCCCGGCAGGGCGTGGGCGCATCCCACCCGCCGGGCGGCACCGCCCGCACCTGCGCATCGAAGAGGTCCAGCGCCCGGACGAGCGCGTCGTGACGTTCCGCGACGGTCAGCATGGTCGCCATCGCACCGCTCCCTTCATCCGTCGCGGTACCGATCCCGGGCCCGCGCGGGTCGTCCCGGACCGGGGTGGACTCGGTTCCGGCCGGCGATCCGCAGACCCCACCGGCCTACCCCGCACATCGGCATGCACTCTCACCTGCCGCGACGGCCTCACGATCCGTTGCCTCATGGCCCGTTGCCTCATGGCCCGTTGCCTCACGATGGCCCGTTGCATCGCGGTTCGCGACCGTGCTGCTTGCGGAACCGTCCCAGTAGGGGAGACGAATCACTGGCGTTCCTCGGGGCATTGTGGTAGTCCTCGGGGCGTTGTGGTAAACGGTCATAAATCTGGCTTCCAGCTCCGCCGCGGAGGTTTCCCACGAGGCGAGAGGGACGGTCCCGGGCTGGTTGTCGGGACGCCGCACCGGACCGGCGAACCGGCGCCGGGTGACGAGCGGGCAGAGGACTACGCTCACACCAGGCAGAATCCACCGAAGCGGAGGAAGGACCCGAACATGACCGACGACGCATATGCCCCCGAGGGGCTGGCGGAGAAGCCCCAATTCAATTCGGATGTCGCGCACACCGCCCGGGTCTGGAACTACTGGCTCGGTGGCAAGGACAACTTCGCCTCCGACCGCGCGGTGGGCGACCAGGTCCAGCAGATACTTCCGCACATCGTCGACACCGCCCGCGCCGACCGGGGTTTCCTCACCCGAGCCGTGCAATTCCTGGCCGGCGAGGCAGGTATCCGTCAGTTCCTCGACATCGGGACCGGGCTGCCCACCGCCGGAAACACCCATGAGGTCGCCCAGGAGATCGCACCGGAATCGCGCATCGTCTACGTCGACAACGACCCTCTTGTTCTGGTGCATGCCCGAGCGCTGCTCACCAGCACCCCGGAGGGCGCCACCGACTACCTCGAGGCCGACATCCGGGATACCGACCGAATCCTGGAAGCCGCGGCCCGAACGCTGGACTTCACCCGGCCGGTCGCGCTCACCCTACTGGGGGTGCTGAACTTCGTTCAGGATGCCGAGGAAGCGCTGCGGATCGTGCACCGGCTCCTGGATGCTGTGCCGTCCGGTAGTTATCTGGCCATCGCCCACGCCAGCAACGAAGTCTATCCCGAGGAGGCGGAGCGGGTGCGGCAGTTCTGGAACGAGAACGCCACCCCACCCATTGTCTTTCGCGACGCGAAACAGATCGCCGTGTTCTTCGACCGGGTCGAACTGCTCGAGCCCGGCGTCGTCTCGTGCTCGCGGTGGCGGCCGGCCTCCAATGATCTCGGTATCCCGGCCGAGGTGCAGCAGTTCTGCGGAGTGGGCCGCAAGCTCTGAGGACTTCTGCCTAGCGGCTCGTTCAGCCTCGTCGCCGGCCGGACGACGCGTGAGGGGACTGCCCCTCCCACCGGGCCCCACCGATGATCCGAACGCGCCGATCCGCCCGGCGAGGACCGGACCGGCCCCGGGTACCGATCCCGCCGGGGCCAGTACCGCCGGGGCCGATCCCGCCGGGGCCGGTACCGGCCCGGTCGACGTGCCGAGCGTGCTGGTGGTCGCCGACAAGTTCCCCCCGGTGCTCGGCGGCATCCAGACGTTCGCCTGCCATCTCGCGGCCGGGCTTCCGGCCGACCGGATGGTGGTCGTGGCGCCGGCCGCCGCCGGCTACCGAATGATCACGGTATGGCTGCCGATGGCCCCGTCGGCCTGCGTCCTGGCCCTGTTGGTCCGCCGCGGCCACCTCTGACCCGCGCCACCCACCCCCGTCGGGGGATAGTCCCGCACCGCGTCAGGCCCACTCGTCCCGTCCGGGTGGACCCGCGGGCACCGAACCCAACGGCGATTACTCTTCGAATCAATGGGAATGCACAACGTCAGAATGCACAACGTACAGCTAGTTCTCGCGCGTGCACCGTCATCTGCCCATGCCATCCACCCGTCGGTCAGGGCCGCACCCGCGGTCCTCAGAGGGGGGAGACTTCATGAACTGGTCCCGTACATCACGTCGGTGCGCCTCGCGTGCCTTCGTCCTGACCGCCACGCTGGCAGCAGCCCTGGCCGCGCCGGGGCTGCTCAGCTCGGTGGCCGAGGCGGCAGCACCGACCGGCAGCCCGACGGGCAGATGCCCGTCGCTGCCCCAGATCGCCGGCCCGTTGCAAAGCTGGGAGACGGTTACCGCCCTGCCAGCTCCCCGTGCCCATCTCGCGGCCACCACGGGATGTGACGGACGGATCTATGCGATCGGCGGCCAGTCCGCCGAGACGGGCGCCGGCGGCGGCGCCCCGGGCTCGCCTACGGGGACGCCCACGGCAACGCCCGGCCCGACCGCGTCACCAACCACCACACCCACGTCACCGACCACCACACCCACTTCACCGGCCGCCACACCCGCATCACCGGCCGCCACACCCGCATCACCGATAGCCACACCCGCATCACCGACGGGCACCGGCTCACCCACGTCACCACCGGGCGTCGCCCCCCTGACGCCGGTGGGAACGGTCCAGGTCTACGACCCGCGGAAGAACGCCTGGACGGACGCGCCCGATCTGCCGACCGCGCGTACCCATCTCGCCGCCGCGACCGACCTCGATGGCCGGATCTACGCGATCGGCGGCCGGTCCGGCAGCTCGAACCAGCCCACGGACATCGTCGAGGTGTACACCCCGTCCGACGGAAGCTGGTCGGCGGGGAAGCCCCTGCCGAGCGCCATGGGTGACCCGAGCGCGGTCCGCGGCACCGACGGCAGGATCTACGTTCTCGACGCGAAGACCCTGGCGATCTACGATCCCGGCTCGGACAGCTGGTCGACGGCCGGAGCGCCGCCGCCCGCGAACAGGGCTCCGGTCCTGACGGCCCTGCCGGACGGCCGGATCCTGGCCGCCGGCGGCATCGGGGCTGGCGGCGGCTCCGCACAGCGGGCGGCCACCGACGTCTTCGCCTACACACCGGGTTCGGATGCGGCTGAGAAGGGCTCGTGGGCCCAGATGTCCGACCTGCCGGACGGCGTCGCGGGTGCCGCCGGGGCGACCGGCCCCGACGGCCGGGTCTACATCATCGGCGGGCGGGACAGCGCCGGGAACGTCACCGGGGCGGTGCAGGTCTACACCCCGAAGGACGACCGGTGGGCCGCCGGACCGACCAGCTCCCCCTCGACCCGGGCCGGGCATGCCGCGGCGACCGGTGGTGACGGCCGGGTGTACGTGCTGGGTGGAACGTCCAGCACCGGCAAGACACTGAACACCGCCGCCGCACTGAACAAGTAACGAACAACACCACCAGCCGGCGCCGGCCGCCCTGTCCCATGAGGCCGGCGCCGGCCGCCGGCCGCGTTTGCTGAGGTCAGTCCCGCTTGAATGCCTCCCGGCGCAACATCTGAAATAGCGTCGGGACGCCTTCGCGGGTCGTCACGGCGACCGCCTTGTGCACGAACCGTACCTCGGTCGCCTGTTCGAGCAGGCTCGCGGCCAGGTCCATGCGGCTGGTGAAGATACCCGGCGCCTGGTCCTCGTGAAGCTCGTAGCTCGTCACCCCGGGCGCATCGAACAGACCCGAGGGACGCATGATCGTCCAATCCAGGTTGCTGTCGCGCAGAAGTTCCTCCATGCGGCGCATGTCACGGTAGGTCGTCTTGCCGATCGTCGCGGTGATCAGCGGCTGGAGGACCCGGTTAAGCAGGAAACCGCCATCGGCATGATGATGCGGCTCGGTGGCACTCGAGCTCACCACGACCACTCGCTTGACCCCGTGCCGGAACATCGCCGCAGTGATGTTCCGGATTCCGTCGCTGTAGATGTTGATCGGTTCGCGCGTGAACGGCACGCCAAGCGTCGACAGCACCACGTCGGCTCCTTCGACGGCCCGATCGACGGCCTGGGCGTCGTGCACGTCGGCCCCCACGACGTCGAGCCGTTCGTGCGTAATCGGGAATTCCGCCGGTCGCCTGGTCACCGCGACGACGTCGTAACCGGCGGCCAGCGCCTGCTCGGTCAGCAGCCGGCCGGTCGGCCCGTTCGCTCCGAACACGACAATCCTCATTGCTGCGCTCCTCCTGACCCACGGGTACGCGGATCACCTGCCTGTCGGATGTCCGTCGGATGTCTGTCGGATCCCGCCGGACAGATGTGACCGCCGCGCCCACCGGCCACCGGCCACCGGCCACCAGCCGTCCCCAGGACCCAGACGGGTGGCGTCACGGGGGTGGCCCCGTCACATCGGCGGTGCCGCGTTCGTCAACTGCTCAGGAGAGGCTAGTCCGGAGGGGTGCAAGCGAGGGGTGCAGGCAATGGACGATGCGACGTGGCAGGCCGAGCAGTTCGAGCGCCAGCGCCCGCGGCTGCAGGCGGTCGCGTACCGCATGCTCGGTTCGCTCAGCGAGGCCGAGGACGCCATCCAGGAGGCATGGCTGCGGCTGAGCCGCTCCGGCGACGATTCGAGGAGATCGCCCCGATAGTCGACCGGACCCCCGCCGCGGCCCGCCAGCTCGCCAGCCGCGCCCGACGGCGGGTGCGAGGCGCCCCGACGGTCCCGGACCCCGACCTCGCCGTCTTCTACCGCCGCCTCGCCGCCCGCCGAGGCGGCCGACGCGCCCTGGTCGCCGTCATGCACAAACTCACGCTCGCGATCTGGCACGTCCTCCACAACAAGATCCCCTACCACGACCTGGGTGCCGACCACTTCGCCAGACGAGATCCTGAACGCACCATGCGCCGCATGATCAAACAAGCCAACAGCCTCGGCCTGACCATCCGTTTCGAGCCGATCGCCGCAGCCTGAGCGCGCCGGTCACCTTATTTTCGTGTCAGACCCCCGACAGACCCGGAGACAGTCTCGAATGTGTCAGCCTCGGATGTGGTCAACGGCCGGTGGGAAGGTAGGCGGTGATGATCGCGGTGGCCAGCGCGCGCTGCCCCTGGCCGTTGGGGTGGAACGCGGCGGAGAACGGCGTTCCGAGGGGGTCAACGTCGGGGGGACTGCCTGTACTGCTGCAGAACTCGTGCCCGGCGAAGGCGTTCTCGGTGTCCACGTAGGTCACGCCGGCCGCCCTCGCGGCGGCGCGGATCGTGCTGTTGAGGTCGTGGACGGTCTGGTTGAACCAGGCCGCGTCGGCCGGCTGGATGCGTACCCCCAGCTTCCCGAGGACGCTGACCGGGCACGGGGCGTCCAGAGTGTCGGGGAACAGCCGGGGATAGCCCAGGACGAGGATCCGTGCCCCGGGGGCGAGGCTGGGGGCCCGTCGGATAGCCCGGTAGGTCTCAGTGAGTTGTGGCTGCAGGGTGTTCAGAGCAGTCCCGACGGCCGGTGCGGAGTGCTCCCGGCAGGACGGGAGAAGTGTGGTCACGTGCAGTGCCGCACAGTAGACCGCGATGTCGGCGAAACCGATGTCGTTGCCGCCGACGGTGAGGGTGACCAGTCCGACGGTGTCGGCCAGCCCGTCCAGATAGGTGTCCTGTGGTGGGGTGCCAGGCCCCTGCGACGTGGAGAAGTCCCGGGTGCGTGCGCCCGCGCAGGCCCCGAAGGTGAACAGTGGATCAGACGTCGCGGACGGCGGCGGGTCCTTGGTGGCCAGGGCGGCGTGGACGAGAGCCGGGTAGGCGGCGGTCGAGCGTCGGCAGCCACCGAATGGCCGG